>DMOO01000045.1 GCA_003456855.1 Sphaerochaeta sp. | reverse complement strand
CATCGACTCTGAGGATGATGAACTGTCCGGCCTTGGCCTTGGCAGCTACGAGCGGTGCCTCAATTTCCATCTGTGTTACAGTTGGGTTGAGCTCCTTTCTGCTGAGAATTTTGTACATATCAAAACCCCTTAAAAAGTATTTCCGTAGTTAAATGGCGAAATCACCCAAAGACCCTAAAGTCCCGGATGAGTTCACTATAGAGAATACCTAAACATGTCCATTCAAGTCAATTATTTATATTCTGCAGAATCAAAATCAGCCATATGTTTTGTAATAATCTTACCTATTTTGTGAAGGTTTTCACAACAATTGGCTGCAATCACAGGACTTGGTGCATCAAGTACCAATTCATCTGAAAGATGCACATTATCTTTCTCCAAGGTCATTGTACTGATAACTCCACCTGCTTCACGCAGAATGACTGCTGCTGCAGCGAAGTCCCAAGGGAACAGTCGGAGCTCGAAGAAGGAGTCCACCCTGCCCGCCGCCAGATAGCAAATCTCTAATGAGGCGACGCCGAATCTTCTGAAATCAGCGATCTGCATGTAGGCATCAAGGAGGATGTCACTGCAGATCTTTGCATAGCTCTTTCTGTAAAGGCTCATGGCCGTGCAAAGAAGCGAGTGCTCAAAGTCCTTCTTTGAGACTGAGATCCTCTTTCCGTTGAGGTAGGAGCCGTTTCCCTTGGTTGCCCAGAACATGTCCTTCAGATCGGCATTGTAGACAACACCAAGAACAAGGTCCTTGCCTACTTTCAAGGCGACGGAGATGCCTGACTGCTGCATTCCACGAGCGAAGTTCGTCGTTCCGTCAATCGGGTCGACTATCCAGCAGATCTCCTTGGAGGTGTCCTGCTGATGGTTCTCCTCGCCCTGGAAACCGGAGCCAGGAAGAAGAGCAAGAAGCTCCTTCTGCAGGTAGTCCTGCACTGCGACGTCGGCGGATGTCACAATGTTCCATGACTCGCCTTCCTTCTCTGTCACTGAAAATGAATCCACCTGAGTGAACTTTGCCGAGGCAAGGACGATGTCCTTCACCTGCTCAACCAGAACATTCAAATCAATCTTCTTATCCATCATGCTTTCTCCTTTGGAATGATGCTGATCACAAATCTTACCAGGTAATCCTTCGATGCGTCGTAGCAATGCTCATCCAGAGTGTAAGGTCCACAGCTTCCTGTGCCTATTCCCTGCTGGAAGGCGTTGATCGTGACGTAGGTTCCTGTGCATTTCTCGTCTTCACGGTGCTTCATGCCTATGAGCTCCTTGTCCGAGTAAGGCTTCACGGAAAGCTCGAAAGGCTTGTCCACGGCATCGAATCTGACGATGTTCTCACCGTCCGAAATCTCTGCCCAACGTGTGTCAAAACGGCTTCCGCTCTCCTGCGGTCTGAGATTAGGTTCGGTCATGTCACCGACCTTGCAGATGCACTCCTCCACTGGGAACTGGTCCTTCATGTCCAGATAGGATTCGCCGCAGCGCCCGTAGTAGCGGACATCGCCGAAGCCGGCATCCAGCCTGAAGGCCTTGCCGAAGCGCGGAAGCTTTCCCTTCGCCTTGAGAGGGTGAAGCAAGGATGTGACCAGAACACCCTCCCTTCCGTCAGGAAGTGTGCAGCCCTCATAGAGGTCTGAGCAAAGGAAGGTCTTCCTTGCATCCTTTATGGCCCATTCGGTCACGGCCCTTCCCTCCGTCTGCTTGCAGCCAAGCATAGAGGACTTCTCCTTGTACCAGGCACGCATAGGGCGTCTTATGAAGTTGATGCTGTCGTTGTCCGTCTCAGCCCTGAAGAGAATCGTGTACGGGTCGGAGGACTCCATCCTGTCGGATCCGGTTTCGATTGCAGGCCTTCCGTCCTTGATGGAGAACCAGGAGGGAAGCTTGTCGGTCTTGTTCAGCTGGTCGTCCTTGAGGACCTGCTCGTTCAGGCATATCTGTTCTGTGGATACCAGCTTGCCATCCTTGCTGTAGGTGTCTGCAGTAAGGAAGCAGTCACCGGAGACATCACCGAGTTCAAACTCGACGATCTCCTTTGAAAGAGGCTCCGCCGATGGCCTGAAATCGAAGCAAACGCCGTTTGTGAGGCTGATTCTCATCAAAAAGGCTTTTCCGGAGGTGAAGGCCGTGGTGTTGAAGACCTCGAACTTAGAGCCCTCGATCCGACTTATGCGGATAGGTCTGTAGGCGTGGCGGACAATCCAGGCCCCTGTTGAAGGTGTGCGGTCAGGATAGAAGATTCCGTCGCAGCAGAAGTTGCCGTCGTGGATCCACTCCCCGTGGTCACCACCATAAGTATATGAGCCGTCCTCGTGCAGGACAGCGTGGTCGTTCATCTCCCATACACAGCCTCCTATCAGGCCGTCGTAGCTGAAGATCTCCTTCCAGTAACCTTCTATGTTTCCAGGTCCCACGCCCATTGCGTGTGCATACTCACAGAGGAAGTATGGGCGGTCCATGAACTGCTTCGTCTTGCAGACGCCCTCTCCTATCTCATGGAGCT
>DMOO01000208.1 GCA_003456855.1 Sphaerochaeta sp. | reverse complement strand
TCCAACGTGTTCGTCCAGTCCTACATCAACTACTTCGGAGCTGATGTCATGGGTGGTTGGACCACATACATAAAGGTCGACCAGCTGGTTCTGCTCCCGATGCAGTCCATCGCCCTTGGAACCCAGACCTTCGTTGCCCAGAACCTCGGAGTCGGCAACACCGACAGAGCCAGAAAGGGAGTCAGAAGCTCATTGATCATCTCACTGGTATCCACAGCCGCCCTTATCGCACTGGTGATACCTCTTGCAAGGCAGATAACCGAGGCCTTCATAGGAAGCGAGGAGACCGGCGTCATCCACTACGGAACCATGTTCCTTACCTACCTCACCCCGTTCTACCTGCTTCCATGCTTCAACCAGATCTACGGAGGAGCTCTCAGAGGTTCCGGAAGGTCCAGCATCCCTATGGTGGCAATGCTGTTCTCCTTTGTGATCTTCAGGCAGATCTACCTCTTCATCATGGCGAACTTCATCAGCAACACTGTCCTTCCGATTGTCATGGGCTATCCTGCAGGCTGGCTTGTGTGCTCGGCAAGCCTCTTTGTGGCCTACAGAATCTTCTTCACTGACCAGAAGCTCCAAAAGGCAAAACTGATATAAAGAAAATGGCCTGAAGTCGGAACTCCAGGCCATCAAACAGAAAACTCAAAGCTTCACTTGATTGTAAGTGTGACAGGCTCCGTCCAGGTGTTTCCATCTGCATCTGTGACAACGATAGTTGCATTGAGTTTGTCGCCGCTGTTGCCATAGGCAATCACTGTGAAGGAACCGTTCTTGGACATTCCCTCATGCAGGCTGTAGGCTGAGATGCTTCCGGAAATGACTTTCAGAGCACTCTCGTTCTCAGGGACAAGCTCCACTGTGAAGGAACCGGCATTCTTGTTACCCTTGTTTGCAACAGAGAAGCACAGCTTGATCTGAGTCTCTGCAGGCACTGTCAGGTCATCATAGTACTTGGCGTACACACCCTCCACATCAAGGCTTCTCCACTTTGCATAGTAGACTGCGGAAGCTCCAGCATCCAGGGTCTCCGAGCCATCGACCTTCTTTCCCAGGATGTCATACCAGCCAAGGAAGACGTAGGAGTCATCCGGAGCCTCAAGCTCAGGTGCTGAGATCTCACTGCCATCGGCGAATACCTCTGTTCCAGTGACTGAATCAACAAAGAGGATACCGGTCTTGAAGATGGCGTAGAGGGTCAGATCGGAGTAAGGAATATCAATCTCCGTGCCTGCCTCATAGGTGACCTCGTCTGGAGTGATTCCCCAACCAACGAAGACTCCTCCCTCTGGAGTGTAGTATCCGCTGAGAGAAGGAAGCTTCACTGTTCCTCCGATGTTTGTGCTCATCTTGTAGGTGTAGTCGAAGTACTTTGCAAAGCCCTCGTCCTTGCTTGTGTCCCTGGTCAGGATGATGCTTGGAGAATAGTATGAGCTGTTGTCATACAGCCATGCAGCGAAGCTGGCCTTGGCCTCATCGTCAGACTCGTTCAGGATACGACCGATGAGGATCTCAGTCTGCTCCTCTGTGATCGAAGGTCTCTCAAGGCTTCTGAGGAAGTCCTTTGCATCGAAGTAGTCGCTGACATCGCCCTTGCTTCTTGCCTCCTCCATCCTTGCATAGAGAATATTGCACTGAGACTCGTAGGAGGCAAGCTCCGCCTGGAACGAGTCGATGATTGTATTGTATTCTGCAGTCGCGAGGTCAAGTGAGCTGAACTCGACAGGCTCGTCCATCTTCTCTGCAATAGACTCCGCAAAGACTGCAGATGACGCAAGGGCCAGAATCAGAATTGCGGCAATGATGATTTTGTTGTGTTTCATATCGTTTTCACCCCTTGGCTTCAAAAATAACCAAAAAACAGCCACAGGAAAGACCCAAACCGTCATTTGGCGCAAAACTACACATGTTTACTTACCTGACACCACTATTCCATCGACGCAGATGTACGGGATGACCATGTTGCCGTCAACTACCACCTCCTTGGAGATGCCCTTGATGTTCATAAGCATGGCTCCCAGGTTTCCGTTGATCATGACCTCACTCACTGCACCCTTGATCTTGCCGTCCTCGATATAGTAGCTGTTCTTGGCAACACCGGAGAACTCGCCGTTTGTTCCAGGCTGTCCACCTGAGAAGCCTCCGACAATCAAGCCCCTGCCCGCCTTCTTCACCAGGTCATCAATGCTGTCGGTGCCCTCTTTGATGACGATGTTGCTGGAGGAGTTCAGTGTGACTGGCTTTCCGGTCTTCTTTGCCGCGTACAGTCCGATTGTGAAGTTCTTCAGGATTCCATCCTCGATGACAGGGAGGTCAACGCTCTTGTAGCCGTCTGCAGTCACGCGCTCTCCACCGACCATTCTCGGGTCATGGGAGTTCAGGCTTACAGAGAAGCTCTTGTCGGCGACCCTCTTGCCCTTCTTGTTCTTCCAAAGGCTTGTACCGTCAATCAGCACCGCATCGGAGATGTAGTTGCTCTGGACGTACATCATGAACTGTGCAAAGCAGTCAGGTGTGAAGATGACCGAGCCCTCGAACTTTCCCGTAAGAGGGATCTGGTTGAGCTGGTTCTGCGCATTCTCAAGATGCTGCCTGAAGGCGCCCTGGTCGATGAATCTCTTGTCAAGGTCATTCATTGAGACCCAGGCGTAGTCCAGGTTCGTGGTCTTGTCACCCTCGTGGCCCGAGAACTCGACCATCACTGAATAGGAGCCGGAATACTCCTCGAAATCCACCCCGTTGGAGTTCCTGTAAAGCGAATGGACCTTGTCATACTCACCGATGACGCTCATGATCTGGACCTTTGGATACTCACGGCCGATGTCGGAGATCAGCTCCTTCACCTTGTCGAAGAACTTGTCATAGTCAGGTTTCAGGCAGCCCTGTCTGAACTTTGCAGGCTTCTGCTCCGGGCTGATGTCGTGGCAGCTGTCCTTGACAGAGGACTCTGCAGACAGCACGGCGCTGCTGACCAAGGCATTGATTCCGGAATCGGAGAAGTCGTTTCCTGTGACTATTCCGTTCTTGCCGGACTTGAAGGCTGAGATCATGGCGTTGTTGTCAAACAATGTCCTGAGAAGATTGAACTGGCCGTTTTCCGCGGTTAGTTCGTGCTTTTCCTTCTGTACGAGCTTGTATGCATACTTCTTGACCTTCTGTGAAGCCAAGCCTTTCTCTATTCTCTCACCAATGTTTCTGATGCTCTTCATGCTCTGCCTCCTTACCTTCCACCGATCATGATCTTGCAGCGAAGCTCAGGTCCACCCAGGCCAACAGGCATAGGCTGCTTCTTTCCGCAGAATCCGCTGGAGTTCCAGTTGACCTTGTCTGAGACCATGTCAACCGTCTTGAGCATGTCAAAGGCTATTCCGGAGACTGTGGTGTCCAGGATCGCCTTGCCGAGCTTGCCCTTCTTGATCTCGTAGCCCATGG
>DMOO01000067.1 GCA_003456855.1 Sphaerochaeta sp. | reverse complement strand
ATAGTGATGGTCCGTGGAGCAGGTGCAGCCTGTCTTCAGGAGCTCCGTCATTGCCAGAAGCGATGAGTAGTAGACAGCCTCCTCGTCGATGTACTTCCAGACCTCATAGAGGTAGACAAGCCAGTCGAAGAGCTTTGCATCCTGGACAGCAGGAAGGTTCCTGGTCAGAGTCTGGTAGAAATGATGGTGTGTGTTCACGAAACCAGGCACGATTGCCAGGCTGCTGCCGTCTATCACCCTGTAGCCCTCAGGACACTGAAGGCCTTTTCCGATCTTCTGCACACATCCCTTGTCGATGACCATGTCCACCCCGTAGAGCGTCTCCTTTGCAGGATTGGTCATCAATGCGTAGATGTTTCTGATGAATATTCCCTTTTCCTTCATAAGCTTCCTCTCTTGTTCTCACTTTCCGCAGTGATGGCACCTTGGTTCAGGCTGGCCAGTCACATAGTATCCCTCATAGGTGTCTATGACCTTCTCCGCAGGATGCTTTGCAGCCTCCGTCAGGAAGCGTCTGATCATTCTCCTTGTGGCCTCACGCCTGAATTCCGGCATTGCCCTTGGAGAGATGATTCCATCGAAGGCGGCGATCACAGCCTCGATGTTCTCTGCTGTGAGCTCCTTCCCGATTATGGTCTGCTCGACTTCCCTGCTTCTGTTGGTCTTTGCACCTGTTGCGGTTGCCGAGACCCTGTAGTCGGCAACGGTCCTGCCGTCCTCTGCGAACTTGATGGCCTGGCTCAGTGTGAGCTTGCTGATTGCATTGGCCTTTCGCATTCCGACCTTGTGCCAGAAGATGTAGTCGAAGTCATCCTCAGAGTACGGGACGATGACCTGTGTGATCAGCTCATCCGGCTGGAGGTCGATGGTCTTGAACTTGACTATGAAATCGGAGACAAGCTCCTCCCTCTCTCCACGAACCGATGCGAGCTTGACCCTTGCATCCAGCATGTAGAGAGGACCCGGAGTGTCGCCCTTGGGCGATGCGTTTGCGATGTTCCCGGCGATTGTGGCGCTGTTTCTCAGTCCGATTGCACCCATTCTCGATGCAGCCTGCCTCAGATGCCACGGGCAGAGTTCATTCTCGGTGATCTCAGCGCTTGTGCAGCCGGCTCCGATGCAGCACTCACCCTTCTCGTTGACGTAGATGCCCTTGAGCTCGGGCAGGTTCCTGATGATCATCACAGGCTTCTCGAACACAGGAGTCAGACCGATCGTCCTCTTGTGGGAGACCATAAGGTCGCTTCCACCTGCAAGTGGGATCACATCGACCTTGCTCTTTATCTCCAGAGCCTCCTTGAGGGTCTTGGGTATGTAGCATTTCACTTCTTCCATAGCTCAGCTCCTCTCTTCGCCGCAAGCTTGACGCTCTCGACAATCCGATCGTATCCGGTGCATCTGCAGAGGTTTCCGCTCAGGCCCAGCCTGATCTCGTCCTCCGTAGGATCCGGGTTGTTTGAAAGCAGGTAGTATGTTGCCATGACCATACCAGGGATGCAGTAGCCGCACTGCACGGCTCCACCATCGGCGTAGGCCTCTGTTATGACCTTTCCCTTCTCCGTCTTGGAGACTCCCTCGATCGTCATTATGTCCTTTCCGATGACTGCACCGATCGGGATGATGCAGCTGGTGACCAGCTTTCCGTCCAGCAGGATGGAGCAGGCTCCACACTCACCCTCGCTGCAGCCTTCCTTGACGCCTGTGCATTCGAAGTCCTCTCTGAGAACATCTATCAGACGTCTGAGAGGATCAGTTGTGATGCTGACCTTTTCGCCGTTCAGCGTGAAATCAATCTTCATTCCCATCATCTGACCTCCTCAAGATTCTCTCTTATGTCCGTTCCATGCATCAGGTATCCCATGACCGCCTCTGTCGGAAGCGGGATGCTCGGGATTCTCTTTCCGATTGCCCTGGACACAGCATCAATGTAGGCTGCGGCGCTTCCGTTGAAGACCAGCTCGCCCATTCCCTTGGCTCCGAAAGGACCCCACTCGTATGGGTTCTCGACGAAGTAGACACCCTGCTTCGGATGGTCCATCGATGTCGGGATTATGTAGTCACTCATCGAGGTCTGCTTGAAGTAGCCCTTGACGTTCTCCATGACCTCTGTTGATCCCCAGCCGATTCCCTGGATGATACCGCCGTTGACCTGTCCGTGGACGATCCTCTCGTCGATCAGATGTCCGCAGTCGTGGCTTGACCAGATTCCCTTTGTGGTGATCTCTGCGGTACAAGGGTCCACCTCGACCTCAACTGCACACACGCCCCAGCCGTAGCCAAGGTAGGCATAGCCCTGGAAGGTCTTCTGGTCCCAAGGGTATCCCTCAGGATGCTCGTAGTTGGTCTCTACGGTGAAGTCCTCCTCCTTGTCGTATCTCGGCTTCATAAGATTGGCTGCACGCTCAACCAGCTCTCCCACGATCATCGTGGATCTGGAGGCGGCGGTAGGTCCTGAGTCCGGCACCCTTGAGGTGTCAGGATCCTTGAAGATGACCTTCTCGATCGGGATTCCAAGCACATGGGCAGCGATCTTAGGCAGGATCGTGTGGAAGCCCTGGCCCATCTCGGTCTGTCCGCAGAGGATCTCGACGTCCCCATTGGCGAACTTGTGCAGGCGGCACTTTGCCTTGATGATGGCCTGCTCCCCGTTTCCGGTGAAGGCTCCACCATGGTTGTAGAAGGAGATTCCGATTCCCCTTCCGCTGCCCCACTTGTACTCCTTGGATTTGCGTTCGTAGTCAGAGGCCTTCATGACCTGATCGAGCATCTCAGGGATCATGACCCTCTCCACGATCTTTCCGTTTGTGCTTGTCGTGTCGCCCTGCTTGATGAAGTACCTCTTCTTGTACTCAAGAGGGTCTATTCCCTGCATCTCAGCAAGATGGCACATGTGGGTCTCTACGGCAAACAGGGTCTGCGGGGCACCGAAGCCTCTGAATGCGCAGCTCGGGAAGGTGTTGGTTGCAACTCCGTAGCCCACGGTCCTGAAGTTCGGGAACGTGTAGCATCCGGTGACGTGGAAGCATCCTCTCTGGAGAACGACGAAGGACGATGCCAGATAGCCGCCCACGTTGTAGTAGACCACGCTGTCCATGGCCACGATGTTCCCGTCCTTGTCCAGACCGGTCTTGAAGACGACCTTCGAAGGATGTCTCTTGACGGAGTTCTCGATGTCCTCCTCCCTGTCGAAGAAGAGCTTGACGCCCTTGCCCATGGTATGGGCTGCCACAAGGACAGGTCCGGCCAGGACATCCGGGAAGTGCTCCTTTCCGCCGAAGGCTCCACCTGTCGTGGTCTGCTTGACCACGACCTTGTCAGGTGTGAGACCAAGCAGCGGGGACACTGACTTGGAGATGTAGAACGGGCACTGTGCGGAGGCGTAGATCACGTAGTGGTCACCCTCAGGGATGCAGCATGCTCCGTTGGTCTCAAGGTAGACATGCTCCTGGAAGCCAGTCTCGATGGTCTCAGTGACGATCTTGTCAGCCTTCTTGAAGGCCTCGTCCACATTGCCCACATCCAGCTTCAATGAGCAGTGTATGTTGTTGTCGTTGACAAAGGCACCGCCCTTGCAGGCCACGCCCTCATCGATTGTGACTGCAGGGGTGAGCTCCTCGTAGTCTATCTTGATCTGCTCCCTGAGGTTCTCGACTGTGGTCTTGTCAGGTCCGACCATGATTCCGATGGTCTCTCCGACATATCTGACCTCGTTCTCCGCGAAGCACTTCCAGTCGGTGGCTATCATATGCAGATAGTTGTGACCGTTCTCTGGAATGTCCTTGTAGGTGATGAACCTGTAACTCTCCGGCATCTCCGGGAGATGAATGGCCTTGATGATTCCCCTTGGGATGCTCGAACGCACAAGGCGTCCCCAAAGGCAATCCTCAAACTTGTAGTCGGAGATGTACTTTATTGTGCCTTCGCTCTTTGAGAAGGCGTCCACTCTCCTGACAGCTTTTGAAATGTCGCCAACAACCATTATGTTTCTCCTTGCATAATCGTCTCGTCTTAATACGAAACATAGCCGCAGAGACTCCCCTACGGCTATGTCCTATGCACATTAAATTATATCTTACTTAGCGTATTATACCACTGGTTCCGTCAGCAGGCAACTTGTCAGTTCGCTCCCAGAGACGTTTTGCGACCTCGGCGGCCTTTGCGTAGATCTCCTTCTCGTCGAAGTCGAACCTGTGGTTCTCCATCACCAGCTTTCCGTTGATGATCACTGACTCAACGCAGTTGCTGCTCATGCCCCAGTTGAAGTGTCCGGCGTAGTTCTCGGCAAGAAGCGGTGTCGGGTTCTGGTAGTCCAGGATATCCAGATCTGCCTTGTAGCCAGGCTCCATCCGTCCGAACCTCTCACCCTTGAAGTACTTCTCAAGGAGCCTGTTGGCGTTTGTCAGCGCCCTCTGGTAC
>DMOO01000110.1 GCA_003456855.1 Sphaerochaeta sp. | reverse complement strand
TCCATGAACCCGATCATGATCGACGGAACAGGCATGTGCGGTGGATGCAGACTCACCCTCGTTGAGGATGGCAAGCGCATCATAAAGTTCGCATGTGTCGACGGACCAGACTTCAACGGTTATGAAGTCGATTTCGATGAGGCAATGTCTCGTGCAAGAATGTACTTCCCGTTCGAGAGAAAGGCCCATGAAGAGACCTGCAATCTCTTTAAGAATGCTTGAGGAGGAAGAACGAAATGCCACTTGATCCAAAGAAACATGAAATGCCGGTCCAGGACCCACAGGTCCGTGCCCACAACTTCAATGAGGTCGCTCTCGGATACACACACGAGGTCGCAATCGCAGAGGCAAAGAGATGCCTGAACTGCAAGAACAGGCCATGTGTCCAGGGCTGCCCTGTCAACATCGCAATCCCAGACTTCATCAGCTGCCTGAAGCAGGATGACATCGAGGGTGCATACCAGGTCATCAACAAGTCCTCTTCTCTCCCAGCAGTCTGCGGACGTGTCTGCCCACAGGAGACACAGTGCGAGAGCAAGTGCACACTCGGCATCAAATTCGAGCCGGTAGGAATCGGACGTCTCGAGAGATTCGTCGCTGACTGGCACAACGCAAACTCCAAGGAGGCTCCTAAGAAGGTCGCTTCCAACGGTCACAGAGTCGCTGTCGTCGGTTCTGGTCCTTCAGGACTCACATGTGCCGGAGACCTGGCCAAGGCCGGTTTCGAGGTCACAGTCTACGAAGCTCTCCACACAGAGGGCGGAGTCCTTGTCTATGGTATCCCTGAGTTCAGACTTCCGAAGGCAATCGTCGCAAAGGAAGTCAACACCCTGAAGCAGCTCGGTGTCGAGTTCGTCACCAACGCAGTCATCGGAAAGACCCTCACAGTCGATGAGCTTTTCGAGCAGGGCAACGAGGCAGTCTTCATCGGTTCCGGTGCTGGACTTCCTAACTTCATGAACATCCCAGGTGAGGCCTACAAGGGCGTCTACTCAGCAAACGAGTTCCTTACCAGAAGCAACCTGATGAAGGCCTTCCGCGAGAAGTGCGACACTCCTATCATGAAGGGTGGAAAGGTCGTAGTCGTCGGTGGTGGAAACGTCGCCATGGATGCTGCAAGAACAGCTCTCAGACTCGGTGCTGAGAAGGTCTACATCGTCTACAGACGTTCAATGCAGGAGCTTCCAGCCAGACGCGAGGAAGTCGAGCACGCTGAGGAAGAGGGAATCCAGTTCGAGCTCCTCAGAAACCCTGTCGAGATCCTTGGATACAACAATCCTGAGAACCCACGTGATGAGAGAAACGGCTTCGTAACAGGCTGTAAGGTCATCAAGATGGAGCTCGGCGAGCCAGATGCTAAGGGCAGAAGAAGACCTATCCCAGTTGAGGGTTCAGAGTATGTCATCGATTGTGATGCAGTCGTAATCGCAATCGGAACCTCACCGAACCCGCTGATCAAGTCCACAACAAAGGGACTTGAGGTCAACGCCCACGGTGGAATCATCGTCAACGAGAACGGACTCACCTCAAGAGAGAACGTCTACGCCGGCGGTGACGCTGTCACAGGTGCAGCAACAGTCATCTCAGCAATGGGTGCCGGTAAGCTTGCCGCAAAGAGCATCATCGAGTACTTCAACAAGTAATCGAAGATCGCCCGATAAAAGTTCAGGTCCTGGATTTCAGGACCTGAATTTTTTGCCATTTCAATTGGCATAGAAAACAATAGAAGCAGCTCTTCTTATGCCAAAACTCTTTCGTCTTTGGCATTAATTTCAATGTTTCGGAAGAAAAACTGCCAAATCAGATGAACTTGTACTCTGTAAGGAAGTCCTTCACAACCTGCCTGTACTGGTTCGTGTGGTCCCAGATGCTCTCAGCATGCTTTGAGCCTGCGAACAGCTGCATCTTCTTCTTGTCCTTCTTGGCTTCGTAGACCTCGTAGATCATCTTTGTAGGAACGAAGGTGTCATTGTCACCCTGGCAGAAGAGCATAGGGATGTTGAGCCTTGCAACGGCATCCTTCGGCACGACCTTGTCCATGTCCAGACCGTATTTGTGCTTCATGATCCAGCCACCGACGTTCACGAACGGGAACGGGGTGACATGGCTGTTCCTGGCACTTGCATTCATCTGGCCCCTCATTGTTGCATAGCCGCAATCCTCTACGAGGAATGAGAGCCAAGGGATGTCAGGGGAGGCCATCATGGCTGTTGCCGAACCCATCGACTCGCCCTGGATTCCGAATATCGTGCCCTCTGGGAATTTCTTCTTGATGAAGTTTGCAAGACCTACAAGGTCCTTGCTCTCGTACAGACCCATTGTGCAGTGGATGTCCTTGTCGCTCTTTCCATGGTATCTGTGGTCAAAGCCTACAACTGTGAACCCCAGCTCCTGGTAGATCTTTCCGTATGTGAGCATTGTGATGTGGTTGCTTGTCCAACCATGGGAGAGGATTATGACACGCTGCTTGCCGTCTGCGAAATGGACGCAGTCATCTGCGTAGATGATACGGCCATAGAGCTCGTAGCCGAACTCTGACTTGTATTTGAATTCCTCTATCCTGTGGTTCTCGAGAACCGAATAGGGGTCGATCGGACAATTGTGGTCAAGGACCTGCTGCCTTGATTCCTCATATGGATGGACGTGCGGATGCACGACTATGTCAGCAAGCTTGTTGGAAATCATGTAGACGACCGCGCAGAGCAGGACAAGAACAACCACTATCACTATTGCAAATACCATGTGGAACTCCTTCTGATTAATTTTACAACAAAAAGTAATTCAAATGGCTTTTATTTTGGTAAAAACTGTGGGAAAATGACGGGTAATAAATATCTGTCTAAAATGACAGAATTTATTGTTCCAGGGAGCAGAAATGGGAAGAAAGTTTCCACCGATCATTTGGATAGCACGCAACACATATGCTAGGATGCTTAAAGCCCATGGCAAGGTCAA
The DNA here is from genome assembly GCA_003456855.1 of Sphaerochaeta sp. Taxonomy (GTDB): domain Bacteria; phylum Spirochaetota; class Spirochaetia; order Sphaerochaetales; family Sphaerochaetaceae; genus UBA9732. The sequence continues at coordinate 1,018 of DMOO01000110.1, read as the reverse complement.
GCTTGACAACGCCTGTGGTGTGAACCTTGATGATGGCCCGTTCCTTTATCTTCTCAACCATGTTGGCATAATGGATCCTGTAATGGTCTCCGCGGTGGCTCCACATCATATCAGGTGGGTCGCCGGTGCCTATCTCTTCAAGTCAAAGTTCCTCAACCTTGTAATCGGCAAATGGTGCACTGCAATCCCAAAGCAGCAAGGCAAGAGTGACGTCTCAATGGTCAGGAATGTGCAAAAGGCATTGAAGGCCGGTGACAATGTAGGTCTCTTTCCCGAAGGAACCAGGACCTGGGACGGTGAGATGGTTCCATTTGACTACAAGCCTCTGGCAAAGCTGATCCGACTCTATAAGGTCAAGGTCATATTCGCCCATATAGAGGGAGGCTATGCCTATCAGCCAAGGTGGGCGGATGAGAAGAGGAAGGGCAAGGTCACAATCTCCCTGAAGCACCTGCTTACACCTGAGCAGATAGGTGCAATGGACATAGACACTCTCAAGAACACGGTCGAGGAATACCTCCACTTCTCCAATGACGAATGGAAGGAGAGCGTTGACTATTCCTATGTCAGTCCAAGAAGGGCAGAGGGGCTTCAGCGTCTGATGTACATGTGCCCCAAGTGCAGAGGCATAGACACCATGCGGACCTCCGGAAACAGGATCACATGCTCAAAGTGCGGCACAATGGCGGTTCTGACGGAGAAGGATGACCTGACTTCAGTTGACATCCCGTTCACAAAGCTCAGCCAGTGGCACAACTGGGAGGCCGAGGAGATAGGAAAGCTCGATGGACTTCCGGAGGAGCCTGGAGTGCTGCTCCAGAAGGGCGACTTCAACAACGAAGGAGACCTTGATGTCCTTTCCGAGCACATCTCTGTGCGCATCGAGGCAGGCGTAATGATCGTCAAATGCAACGATGGGGATAAGAAAGAGTATCGATTGCCTATTTCTGAAGTATCATCATTGATTCTTAATGCAAAACAGACAATTGAGCTATTCTGTGGTGAAGATCTTTATAGA
>DMOO01000150.1 GCA_003456855.1 Sphaerochaeta sp. | reverse complement strand
CCTCCACTTGGATCCGTGCTCTGCTGTTTTTGGCGAACGCCTTGAAGGCCTCGCTTTTTTTGATGTACGATTGCAGTGTCTGCATCACAAGAGAAATTACCATATACAGACTGAGGAGTTCAAGCAATGCAGGAGACAAACCTTTCAAAGGATGACGTCAGAATCACAAAGATCGTGGTCAATGATGAGGAATATTCGGACAAGTACGGCTTCGAGCCTGACACAGAGGAGAAGAAGGCCTTCTTCAAGCTCTGCAGCACCATCTACCAGTGCGGCCAGGCAGCCAGGGAGAACCAGAAGTTCATCCACCGTTCATTCAAGTACGACGGATCCATTCTGACGGAGACTGACCTTGCCGTCTCCGATGCGGTTCTTGCACAGCTCAGAAAGCTCTATCCTGACTGCAACATAGTCACAGAGGAGATCGACCTCCACGACTTCAAGGAGGGAGCCAGATTCACCTTCGTCCTTGACCCGATCGACGGAACAGACGCCTACAGCCAGGGCCTTCCGACCTGGTGCGTGTCCTGTGGAATCCTGGACTGTCACAGAAAGCCATGTGGAGCCGTCGTCTTCGCCCCTAGATTCGGTGTCGGAACACAGGAGCTCTTCTGCTGCTCCATGCCCGGTGATGACAAGATCTACTGCAACGGAAAGCTCCACGAGACACCAAAGCACTACGATGAGCCGAAGCAGATGATCATCGGGTCGAACACCAACAACTACATGGACATGAGACCGTTCAAGGGAAAGCTCAGATCCTTCGGAAGCTCCATCCTGCACATGATCGCCCCTGTCTTCTTCTCCAACCTCGACTGCACCATCAACCCCTACTGCTTTGCATGGGACGTCGCCGGTGCAAACGGCATAGTCATAAAGAGCGGTCTGGACATCATGTACTGCGACGGCTCGGAGATCGAGTACGACGATGACCTTCTTCTCAAGAGACACGAGGTCAGAACCCACATCCTTGTAGGAAACAAGGGATGCATCAAGTGGATGCGTGAGAACCTCAATTTCGGTGACTGATCAGCCCTTGGACCTCTGAAGGTCCTGAAGAACCCTATATGCCTCGAAGCTGTCCGTCCTCTTGATGACGAAGGAGAGCTCTGTGACAGTGGAGAAGATCTCAAGAACGTTTATGCTGTTCCATGCAAGGCGCCTTGCGCTCTCGTATACGATTCCAGGGTTCTGGATCTCAGGAGATCCCCAGACCATCGAGAGGGCCACCATGTCTACCTGCTTGTACAGAAGCTTGCTACCCTTGGTCATCTCCTCGATTGCAGGAAGAAGAGACTCAGAGACTCCTATTGTGACGGTGTCGGAGCTGGTGATTATGTTCATGAAGTCGTTTCCGCCGTTCTTCACGGCAAGATTGTACAGGGCCCCTATCTGCTGGACAAGCTCCGGGGTCTTCATGAAATCAAGGTATGCGATGTTGGTGTGCATGACTATGGTGTACTTCAGATCCTCTGTGGCCACAGGGCCGTTGTCCTTCTGAAGCTCATCACCGTAGCGTCTCAGGGCCATGATGATGGCGGAGGCACGGACCTCCTTGTTGCAGGCGGCTGAAACCTCGTCGATTATGCTCTCCGCAAAGTTCGAGTAGTTGAGAAACCCCTTTCTCAGGACGTCCCTCATGAACGGGGTCTTGTCCACAATCTCCCTAACCTTTCTGCTAACCGATTCAGCCATAACACCTCCAAAACTCGCTGATTGTTATTATATTAACTTAGAATATGCGTATGCAACAAAAATTTTAACAAAACAACTCTGTTTACAGTTACAGCTAGTGTCTTTTGCAAGTTAAAATAAAGACTTACGTTAGGACTAGACACTAGAGATAAAAATAGTGTATTCTACGAATCACAAGGTGAGGAAAAGACACTATGAGATGCCCAGCATGCGGAGACATGGAAGACAAGGTCCTTGAGACCAGAACCACTAACAGCGGAAGCGCAATGAGAAGACGCAGAGTCTGTCTCAAGTGCGGTTACAGATTCACAAGCTACGAGCGTGTTGAGGACAAGCCGATCGTCGTCATCAAGAAGAACGGGGACCTCCAGAACTTCGACATCACCAAGATCGAACGCGGCATCAGGATGTGCACCGACAAGAGAAACATCAGTGCGGAGACCATCGAGAACCTGATTGCAGATGTAGAGGAAGCCATCAAGATCCAGGCTGGCAGCAAGCACGAGATAACCAGCTCCGCAATCGGAGAGGAGACTCTGAAGCAGCTCTACAAGGTTGACAAGGTCGCATACATCAGATTCGCATCCGTGTACAGAGCCTTCGACAATGTGGAGCAGTTCATAAAGGAGATCGAGTCACTGGCCCAGAAGGCAGAGGCTTAGGCCTTCACATCAAACCATTTACCGGTAAGTGACCTCTCTATGGATTCGTTAAGGTGCTCAGGACGCAGTATCTCGTTGCCTGCATCAAGGCAGAAGTTGTCGCTCATGCCTGAGATGTAGTCGAACACCAGCCTGTCCAGATTCCCGTCATGCTCCATGTAGGCGTCCTTCTTCTCGATCACGTAGTTGTAGAAGCCTGCGGCGAGCATGTTTCCTTCCTGCAAATACGGACCGCTCTCGAAGCCGTTCTTGTCCAGAAGCTCGGACAGGTAGTTGTAGATCAGGTTTATCAGTCTGGCGAAGTACTTGTGGTAGCCTGAGAGCATCGGTGAGAGGTAGATGTTCTTGTAGTTGAAGTCCTTCATCACACGAACCGCCTCATAGACGTCCTCCGAGAATGCTATTGCACCCTCCTTCTCCGAATTGGAGATAAGATCCTCGACCAGAGTGTTGATTATCTCGCTGTTCGATGAACCCAGAACCTTCTTGCAGATGTCAGGGATATCGGCCTTCTTGACTATTCCAAGACGGGCTGCATCCTCGAAATCCCTTCCGAGATAGGCAATCTGATCTGAGAAACGAACCACACAGCCTTCCCATGTGGCTGGTCTGATGCCTGCCTTGGTCTTTATCGAGGAAAGGTCCTTAACGTTGTAGTCAGGTGTGATAGACCTTATGAAATGCTCTCCGCAGTGGCTTATGATTCCATCGCGGACGGCGTATGTCAGATTCAGCGGGGTCAGGAAATCAACGAC
>DMOO01000093.1 GCA_003456855.1 Sphaerochaeta sp. | reverse complement strand
ATCCGAACACTGGTAAAGAGATAAAACGAATTCTGTATAATGCTGATGGAACTGTTTTTTCGTGGTATGAATCTGAGTATGATCCGAACACTGGTAAAGAGATAAAACGAATTCAGTATAATGCTGATGGAACTGTTTCTTCGTGGTCTGAAAATGAGTTTGACCCGAACACTGGTTACCTGATAAAAGTAACTGATTATAATCCCGACGGAACCATCAAATCTTGGGAGGAAGATGAATACGACCCGAGCACTGGTAACTTGATAAAAGCAACCATTTATAATCCCGATGGGACCATCTCATATTGGGTTGAAAATGAGTATGATCCGAGCACTGGCATAGTGATAAAAAGAACCTGGTATAATGCAGATGGAACCATCTCTTGGTGGGTAGAATTAGAATATGACCCCACCACTGGTAAACTTTTGAAACGGACCGACTATGATGCCGAAGGAAATATCACCGGAGTATATACTCCTTAATGTGACAGCGTTCGGGATTCTCTTTTTGATCCAATCCTAAATAAAGGCAAAAAAAGGAGTTTTAAGCACCTGTTTACATGCAGGTGCTTTTTTAATTACTTCTAAGGAAACAAATTAGAATGAAACTTTTCTCAATATTCAAATCACGGGACAAACCCGCGACCAACCGCACTGCGGGCTCAGCCTACAGTTTCTTCATGGGCGGATCTTCATCTGGGAAGAACGTCAACGAACGTACTGCAATGCAGATGACTGCTGTCTATGCCTGTGTGAGGATCCTGTCCGAAGCCATCGCAGGTCTTCCTCTTCACCTGTACAGGTATGCGGAGGATGGCAGCAAGACCAAGGCCATTGACCACGGGCTGTATTCGCTCCTTCATGATGAGCCGAATCCCGAGATGACGAGCTTCGTCTTCAGGGAGACTCTCATGACTCATCTCCTTCTGTGGGGAAACGCATATGCCCAGATAATTCGCAACGGCAAGGGTGAGGTCCTGGCTCTGTATCCCCTGATGCCTAACAAAATGCAGGTGGACAGGGATGACAGCGGCCAGCTCTATTACACATATTCCAGAACCAAGGAAGAGGCAAACGCAAAGGACAGCGAGTCCAGCGTCAAGCTCAGTCCATATGATGTGCTTCACATTCCAGGGCTCGGCTTCGACGGACTTGTCGGATACAGCCCGATTGCAATGGCCAAGAACGCAATCGGCATGGCGATTGCCTGTGAGGAGTTCGGCTCCAAGTTCTTTGCAAACGGCGCATCTCCTTCAGGCGTACTGGAGCATCCTGGAATCCTCAAAGACCCGGCCAGGGTTCGGGACTCCTGGAATGCAGCCTATGGAGGGTCTGCCAACAGTCACAAGGTCGCCGTACTTGAGGAAGGAATGAAATACACTCCGATCTCGATTTCTCCCAATGAGGCGCAGTTTCTGGAGACCCGCAAGTTCCAGATAAACGAGATAGCCAGAATCTTCAGGGTTCCGCCGCACATGGTTGGGGATCTTGAGAAATCCTCGTTCTCGAATATCGAGCAACAGTCTTTGGAATTCGTGAAATACACGCTCGATCCGTGGGTGATCCGCTGGGAGCAGAGTCTGTCCAGGGCGTTGCTTTCCAGGGATGAGAGACGGACTTATTTCTTCAAGTTCAATGTCGATGGGCTTCTCCGAGGTGACTACCAGAGCAGGATGAACGGCTACGCGGTCGGGCGTCAGAACGGCTGGATGAGCGCTAACGACATCAGGGAATTGGAGAACATGGACAGAATCCCGGAGGAGTTGGGAGGAGATCTGTATCTCGTCAACGGAAACATGCTTCCGCTTGAGAAAGCAGGTGCGGCATACGACAGGAAAACAAATACGGAGGAAAACCAGAATGAAGACGAAGAAGTTCTGGGTGTTCAGGAATCAGGCGGAGGAAGGTCAGGAAGGCAGAGTCCTTGAACTCTACGGGACCATAGCCTCCGAGTCCTGGTTCGATGACGACATCACACCCAAGATGTTCAAGGATGAGCTGTTTGCTGATTCGGGACCGGTGACGATTTGGATCAACAGTCCCGGTGGTGACTGCATTGCAGCGAGTCAGATCTACAGCATGCTGATCGATTATCCGGGCAAGGTCACGGTGAAGATCGACGGCATCGCGGCTTCTGCGGCATCCGTCATCGCAATGGCCGGAACCGAGGTCCTCATGGCTCCGACGGCCATGATGATGATCCATAACCCGGCGACGATGGCCTTTGGTGATCATAACGACATGAAGGCAGCCGTGAAGATGCTGGATGAAGTCAAACAGAGCATCATAAACGCTTATGCGATCCGGACAGGACTCCCGGATGAGGAGCTCTCCCGGATGATGGAGAACGAGACATGGATGAATGCCCGCAAGGCCATAGCGCTTGGCTTCGCGGACGGAATGCTGGAAGACAGCAAGAAGGCAGTCAATGAAATGGCTGCCTTTTCTTTTGCCCAGAGGACATCGGATGACGCCCTGAAGGCGAAGCTTGTCGCCAGGTATTCGAAACCAAAGACCAATACAGGCAGGGAGATTTCCGCCCTGCTTGAGGAACTCAATTCAAAGGAGGTGTCAGAATGAAGACACTTAATGAACTCAGGGCGGAAAGAGCCGCTCTCGTGAAGAGGTCCAGGGACTTCCTGGAGACCAGGGCAAAGGATGACATGCGCCTTTCTGCAGAGGATGATGCCGCATATTCAAGGATGGAGGACGAGCTCTCATCCCTGGACATGCAGATCGGAAGGATGGAGCGACTCGAGAGACGCGAGACCGAACTCGAGATGCCGGTCAACACACCGATCACCGCAAGGCCGGGAGAGCCGAAGCAGGATCAGAAGAAAGGACGTGCAGCTGACTCATACCGCAAGGCATTCTGGAACAGCATCCGCACCAAGTATCCCACTCCCGAGGTGTTCAATGACCTCCAGGAAGGCGTGGATTCCGAAGGCGGATATCTTGTACCAGATGAGTATGAGAGCACACTTATCCAGGCTCTGAACGAGGAAACGGTGATCCGCCAGTATGCAAAGGTCATCCAGACATCCAGCGGAACACACAAGATTCCAGTTGTGGCATCTCATGGAGAAGCAGCCTGGATGGAGGAAGAGGATGCATTCACCGCATCAGATGAGTCTTTCGGACAGGTGAACCTTGATGCACACAAGGTCGGAACACTGATCAAGGTCTCGGAGGAGCTTCTCAATGACTCCGCATTCGATCTTGAGGGCTACATGAGATCCGAGTTTGCCCGCAGGATCGGCGACAAGGAGGAAGCTGCCTTCCTCACAGGCAACGGAACCCACAAGCCCACCGGCCTTCTGAACGCCACAGGTGGCGCACAGATCGGCCTTACTGCCGCATCAGTCTCTGCCATCACTGCAGATGAGATCATTGATCTGTTCCACAGCCTGAAGACCCCCTACCGCAAGAAGGCGATCTGGGTCCTGAATGACGGCACTATAAAGCTCATCAGAAAGCTCAAGGACGGAAACGGCCAGTATCTCTGGCAGCCTGGTATCAGGGACGGCGAGACGAACACCATTCTCGGAAAGCCGTACCACACATCCGCCTTCATGCCGGAGGTCGGAGCCGGAAACAAGACGGTTCTCTTCGGAGACCTGTCCTATTACTGGGTAGCAGACAGGTCCGGAATCATCTTCAAGAGGCTCAATGAGCTCTTTGCCGGAAACGGACAGGTCGGATTCCTTGCCTACAAGCGTCTTGATGCAAAGACCGTGCTTCCTGAGGCGATCAAGGTCCTGCAGCAGAAGGCTTCCTGACAGGAGGGTTGAATGTCATACAACACAAAGAACTATACCGAACAGGGTGGCGATGTCACCCATTTCGGCGGAAAGGTTGTCTTCGAGGAAGGCTCTCAGATTGAGGGTCTTCCTGTTCAGGACATTCCCGACGCAGGCCCTGAAACCAAGGGCCTTGTGAAACAGGGTGTTGCAGTTGCCAACTGCACCGGGTCTGCCCCGACCGCACAGGATTTCAACTCACTGCTGATCTCTCTGAGAGCTGCAGGAATCATTGCCGTGGAGGCATAGCATGATCGTCACCGTCAGCCAATTCAATGAGTATACCGGGAACTTCGAGGACTCAGAGTCAGCCTTAGAGCTCAAGACGACAATTCTGTCTGCTGCCCAGGAGCTCGTCTCTGAATATCTGAGATTCGATCCTGATGAGAAATGGGGAGAATCTGTTCCACAGCTCGTCAGGCTGACGGTGCTTCGTATTGCGACCCTGATGCTGATGGAGGCCGGTGAGAACATAGGCGTCACCGGAAAGAGCTTTTCAGACAACAGCAGGTCCTTCATCTCTTATACGAACTATTCCAAGTATCTGAATCCTCTTCAGACACTCAGGGAGGTGGCGTTTTGAGCAGACGAATGAACGGCCAGTTCCAAGGAGAAAGCCTCATCAATGTCAAAGCGGATGTTGATGAGGCAATGGCCATGCTGGAACACCTTCATGGAAACCGCAAGTCCATGAGGCGCAGAGTGCTTTCGGGGATCGGAACATCTGTCAAACAGGCTGTGAAGAGGAACTACACTTCGCTTCTCAAGAATCATAGCCGGACACTTTACAAGAGTGTGACAGCAAAGGTCTTCAAGTCCGGGGCTGCAGTGAAGATCTCACCCAGAGCTGAACATGACAACATCCTCTACGGCTATGCTCTTGCGAAGGGTTCGACGATCAAGGCTAAAAAAGGAGAGTTCCTGACCTTCAAAGTCGGAGACAAATGGATAAAGAAGCATCAGATAACGCTGAAACCTGTTGATTGGATTGAAGCGCCTGCAAAGAGCTATCTGCAGGGTTCATCCTACAGGCAACGTTTGGACGAGCTTGTGCAGAAGGAGATCGACAGGGCCGAGAAGGCCGCGCAGAGGAAGGCAAATGCGAAATGAACTGACAATCCTAAATGCCATGAAGCTTGTCATACAAGGTCAGCTCAACACGTATCTGGGTGAGAATCTTGATCTGATTGGCGACCGTAATGTGGCCATTGAATTCCCGGACCCCGACCAGATGCCAATGAAAACGATGCTTTATATCCAGCCGAACTGGGCAAACTATGAAGCATTAACCACGGAAAGCGATGACTCAACCTTCAACATTGCCGTGTTTGTCATGTGCAAGAAGGACAGCCAGGAGAACCTCACAAGGAAGGTTTACGGGTACTACAACGCCCTTTACAGGCTGCTCAAGACAAACATGACCTTGGACGGTGAGGTCGACTTCAGCTCAATCGACGATGCGGACTTCTATCCCGCTGTCGAGGGCAACAGAAACATACAGGCGATCGAGGTTTCCGTCTCGGTCAGATACACAAAAGATTTCTAAGGAGGTACATCATGTATCGAGTAGGATCAGGTTCCGTCTGTCAGGCGGGGCTTCAGAGCGCATGGGGTACGCCCGTAACCCCGGATACTCTTCTCAACCTTACGGGTGAAACCATAAAGACCACAGTCGAGAAGGGCGATGAGGGAAATCTTCTCGCCTCAAAGACACGCAACCAGGCTGATGTCATCTCCGTCAAGGTTGATGGATCAGTATCTGTCATTCTCCGGCCTGAATTCGCGGACTGGCTCTTTGAAGCCGCGCTCGGAGGAAAGAACGAGAATGTCTATACTCTGGTTCCCCCGAATACAGAGCTTCCTGTTTCAACCATTCTGCTCTCGCGTGGTGGAATTGTGAAGACCTATCCTGATGTCACGGTCAAATCCATCAAGATCTCTGCTGCGGCCCAGGATTATGTCAAGGTAGATATCGACATTGTCGGAGTAAAGGAACTGAATGCAGGCGAGTCCGGTGCCCAGATGGTTCAGACCCTTTCCTTCACATTGCCTTCTTACCGCTGTACTCAGGCTACTTTGAAGTACGCGGCAGGAGGAACGGCAAAGGCCGCGGTGTCACAGACCATATGTGTCAAGGAATGCAACATCAGCATAGACAACGGAGCTGAGGATGCACCTGCGACCTATTGCTCCGGTCTGTTTTCCGGAAGGCCTGTCCCTGGACTCAGAGGTGTGACCGTTGATTTCTCCATACCATATTCGGATGCTGTGGACACCTTGAGGAACACATACTACAAGGATCCTGCAAGCCCGACGGTGGCCCTTCTTCTGAGATTCACCACATCGGATCCGGAAGAGAGCATCGAGGTATACATCCCGCATGTCTCAATCACGTCAGCTGACGGCAATGTGGGAGGAGCCGGAATAATCGATTCCTCATTCTCCGGTGAGGCTCTCTCCATAGGGAGTACTGAGCCGATTACAATCACTGTCAATCATAAGGAGGACTGACTATGGCTTACATAAGAAGGAAAGCATACGACAATGCGATACAGAAGGTGAGGGTGGACTTCGGAACGATCATAGGGCAGGAGAAGGACGATGACGCTTATGTGGTTCTCAAGGAACTTCCTACCCTGGAGATGATTCAGCTCAAGGAAGCGCATGAGAAGGGACAGAAGGAACTTCTGGAGTTCTTCAAGGATGTCCTTCCTCTGATCATTGTGGACCATAACCTCTATGAAACAGAGAAGCAGAAGATGTCCAATGAGGATGTGGCGTCCTTCATCTATGAGAAGCTTGACCTGACAGGCAAGGTCATAGGGGAGTATGCCTCAGCCAGTTTTTTTACCCAGCAGAACGTGGAAGACGGGAAATAACCAGCCTTTCACAGGAGGTTTTCAACGGCAGGTACAATGAGGAACTGTACACGGAATACGGACACTGGCTGATGTACATAACTGACATCTTCCTGCCGATCTGCGATTCGGATTCAGGTGATTTCAGGGTGCTTCCGTTCCCTGGAGGTATCCTAGACCAACCTTATATGACGATGCAGGTCCTGAAGGTTATACAGGCAGAATACAGGAAACATTTAAACGAGAAAGTGAATAGAATGTCTAAATGAGGACTTGCGTAATACCCCTATATAGAATTAAGCTGACTTGATACTGGATACTATTGGAGGATCATAATGCGGAAACTAAGACCAATTGTAACAATCGTTGTTGCTTTGATTGTCCTGTTTTTGACGTCTTGTCAAACGCTTTTGGACGCTGTGTTTAATGACGGAAAACACAACGTTAGCAGTTGGACCGCTTCATATTACAAGGGAAGCAGTAGCAATTGGTCAGAACAGGAAAATGCATTCTCCAATTTGCCTGAAAAAAGGAGTTTTGGATTCTCTTTATCCAGCAAGCGTGTTAATGGTGAATATGCAAAGATTACTCCAAGTGAAAGTACCATTGAAAGGAACAAAGCGTACTATGAACAGTGCAAAGAGGCATATACAAACTATATCAATACATATGGACCTGAAAGTGAAATAGCGTACGATGAAAAAAACTATAATGAGATACAGGGATTGCTCAAGGAACTAGAATCCTCATATTCATGGTACTGCGCTACTGTTGAGGAGTTGAAAGAGCGTGATGTTCATCAAGCTGAGATTAAGATTGAATTTTTGGAGACATTCGAGGAATTAAAGAAGGCTAGAGACTATGGCAACCCGGAGAAGGTAATTGAGATATTCAACAAACTTGACTCCATCTATTCCACGTATGTGCTCGATGACCTTGATTACCTCAAACCTGAAATCATAGAGATCTATAATAGTGCAAACAAATTAACTTGGAAAAACTCCGAGAAATGCAAGGAAATCTTGAACTCCATTGGAAATACATGGCTGGATCTGCCACTTTATGTTTCAAGCGAGAGCATCAATAGAACACTGAGACAAGTGATAGAAGGAACGGATTTCAGTAGTTCATTCTTTGATGTGTCAAAAAACAGGCTTTTCAATTCCCTGACACTTAAGATTACCAAGGGGTATAATGCGACAAGCACATTTGAGTTGGAAGAGAAAAATGGAAAGATGGTTATTAAAGAAGTCTCATGTCCTATTCTTTCCGTCTATTACTCTACCAATCCATATGATATCGCTGGAGTCTTTGCATTGGTTTTTGATATTGAATAGCATTATTTTTTGATTACGTCGCCCACCAATTTCGGTGGGCTTTTTCTTTACATAAGGAGTATCCTCAATGGCAACCGCAAAGGTCATCATAGCAGGCCAGAACAACATCGGGCCTGCAGTCAAGTCCGCCCAAGGCGACATATCATCACTGTCAAACGTCGCCCAGAAGGCAGGCGACACACTGAAGAAGGCCTTCACCATCACTGCCATTTTGGCTGCGCTCAAGAAACTGGGGGATGCATGTGTATCATGCTTCAATGACTTTTGGGAGGCGGAGCGGAAATACAAGCAGCTCCAGATTGCCCTCAAAGACAATTCCGCCTATTCCAAGGCTGTCTCTACAATCAGGAACCTTTCAAGGCAGACGCTTTCCTCGAAGGATGATATCGAGTCCATGGTGGCGGAACTTGCGGCTTTGGGGAAATCTTCTGACGAGATAGAGCGCATAAGCTCAGCGGCGGTGTATCTGTCAAATGTCACCGGCAAGGATCTCAACTCCTCGATGACAACTCTGCTCAACACCTACAACGGTACAACCACCCAACTTCGAAAGCTAGGGATCGATGTCTCTGGACTTACAAAGGAACAACTTGCTCAGGGTGCGGCTGTCGATGTTGTAATCGGAAAACTTAAGGTCTATTCTGACCAGCTTGCTCAAATAGATACCCGACAGCACATTGTAAATATAAAAAACTCATGGGGAGATATAAAACAGAGCATCGGAGATCTTGTGAACTTCTCCTTTGCGCCTTTGATTGCTAGGTTCGATAATGCACTGTCTTCATTCAGCGACAGGTTCAACACCTTCATCCAGAACGTGAAGATCACACTGTCGAACTTCCCCGAGTTCTTCTCAAAGATTGGAGAGACCTTGTCCTCGATGCTGTCTAAGCTCTTCAGTTTCGACAACATCAAAAATCTGATCTCCTTCATCGGGGACTACATTGTCACGCATTTCAAGAACACGCTGACCAACATAACCAATCTGCTGGATCTGGTGCTCAATGCCATCCCGGATACCGTCAAGACAATCGGAGATGGAATCTTCAACTACCTGATGTACATTCTGACCTCCTATTGTGATGAGGTCGGATTCGACATCAGCGAACTGGTCAACAAGATTGGAAACTGGATGCTTGATTCTCCCGTCGGCAAGGTCATAGACAAGATCATCTCAACCTTGGTCAATGGACTGAAACTAGTCGGGACAATCATCCGGAACATACCTCAGATTGTGAGGATTGTCCTCAGCCATCTTGGAGATATGGTGACGGAGTTCGTGAAGGCTCTCCCTGGAGTGTTCCTGAACACCATGAAGGGGATAGGAAACAGAATCCTATACGGTATTTTCCACATCAAGGATGTGTTCCTTCAGTCCATTGAGGATGCGCTGAACAGCATCGGCGAATGGATCCAGAGCACGTGGGTCGGCAAAGCCATGAAGTGGATGGGACTGGACCTCGGCGGAAAGCTGGCGAACATTGACTTCGGAGTGGACACCTCCAAGGCTGACAGCTATCGCTCTACCTCAGATGCATATTTTGCATCGGCGAAACAGGGACTGTCTGGTGTCAAGGAAATCGGTGCCGAGATGGTTGCAGAGATCAATGAACTGCTCTCTCCTGCCATCGAGAAGTGGTCTGCAGACAGTTCCACGACAATCGGGGAGAAGCTTGCAACCTGGACCGCAAAGACATCGGATGAATACTACGAAGCCGCTAAGACCTCGTTCTCATCCATCGGGTCTTTCCTGAAGGATTGGGGAGCGCAGGCATTCGGTGACCTCAAGGACGGATGGTCTGAGGAGTGGGAGAAGATATCTTCCGCCTTCGAGAACATGTTCGGGGATGATGTTTCTGGCTTCGTATCATGGTTCCAGGGATTTCTGTCCGATCATGCCGATGACATTTCCACTTCAATCGATCCTGTGCTTGATTCAATCGAGGATGTCGAGGATGCGGTGGAGAATGGCACGAAAACCTTTCTTCAGACGCTCGGCGACAAGTTGGGTGGCTTTGCTTCCAAACTTACCGGGGCAACAACTGAACAAGGTTCGGCTTTCGGTGCTTCTGTCATATCCTCCATGACGTCCAGTCTCGGGCAGGCAGGGGAGGTGGCCGGGAAGCTTGCACAGAATATGGCCACAATGGGACCGCTTCTCGGAGCGATAGCAACCGCACTTGAATACGTGTTCCAGGGACTGTCGGAGACACTCGGCCCGATACTCAACGAGTTCGTGCAGTTTGGCATTGAACCGCTCAAGGAACTTGGACGTGTGATCGGTGAAATACTGATACCCGTGTTTGAGGATCTGATGCCCTTGGTAAGGGATTCTGCCAACTTTTTGATGGGAGTATTCGATATTCTGGGCATTGTTCTGAAACCTATCATACAAGTGATAAGCTCATCACTGACGCCTGTCATAAGCGTGATTTCGAATATCCTTCAGGCCCTGACACCTGTATTCAAGGTATTTGCAAAGGTGTTCGTGACGGTCACCGGAACAATCCAGTATGTGATTCAGACCCTCCAGCATTGGGTCGCGACTCTGATGAACTGGCTTGCATCATTGAACCTCATGGGATGGCAGCCGTTTGCGGGGCTCAGGACCTCCGATCCTGGAAGTCCCGGAGACTACGGCTCATATATCAGAGGAAAGTGGAATGACATAGATGCAGCGTTCGAGCAGTCCGCGACAGGGACTACCTCAACCGCGACTGCAGTCTCGTCGGCCGGCTATCAGGGTGCCACCCATGTGACCATCAACATCTATCAAGAAGCTCCTATCGTGGGAGACGGAGGCATGCGAGCTTTTGCAAGGATGATCCGGGACGAGTTTGACCAGCTGTCCTATTACGGAGTTATATCATGACACTTTCCAAACCCAATCTGATTCTGACATTCACCGGGGATGACCTGCCTTCAGGCCACTCGGCCCAACAAACTGTGGCAGACTCCCAGATAGTCCGGCATAGCATAAGAATCACCGAGCAGCTTCTTGACAACTTGAAGAGTTCAAGCAACCAGGTGACACTTCAGATATCCAGAGACTGTCCGTCAATTGAGGACATAATCGGCACTGATTTCGATGTCCGTGCAGTGCTCAAGGATGGATCTGATGTAATCTTCACGGGCTTCATCTCGACCAGCTTCTCATGGTCCGTTACAAACTCCGGCGAGCAGGCACTGAACATCACAATGGAGGATGTCGGCACACGTTTGTTCAACAGACCGTTTATTGAGACGGGGCATACCCTTATGGACTGCACCGCATCGTCTGCGGTTTCTGCCATTTGTTCGACTGTAGGGGTGACGGTTTCCTCACAATGCATGACAGTCACCGACCGGGTGTTCAAGGTTGTCGATGGCGGTCAGAGCTGCAGGGACATTCTGAACAAGATGCTTTATGAGCTCGGTTATGTCTACCGGTTCGACAACCTGGGCGAGCTCAGGCTCTTTCAGATCAACTTCCCCTCGTTTTCAAAGGATTTGCTACCGACCCTTGACGGAAGCAACCTGAAAGTGACAGGGAACAAGGCCATAGGCCTTTCCAAGAGCATCAGACAGTACCGGCATGCTAGGGTGACATATACAGAACTCGGAACCGTTCAGGACTTCCTCGTATACAGGAACACCACAGGCAATGACGCATCCCACCAGTACTGCAATTTCAGCCTTAGTCCTGGCGAGCATTTCGATGGAACCGAGATCTACTCTGCATCAGACTGGGCGGCAGCTCTTCTGGACCAGTTCAGGGAGCCTGCGATGATTGAGGCCTGCAATGCCGCAAGCGAGACGGCGACAGTGGGCTCTAATGAAATACTCTCTGTATCCGACATCCATACCACCGTCGTTAAGGGCAATGACATAACCTATTCGATTGTCCCTGCAGGCGGCCCGTATCTGAGAATCGATGCCCAC
>DMOO01000139.1 GCA_003456855.1 Sphaerochaeta sp. | reverse complement strand
TGGTAGACGCGCTAGACTCAAAATCTGGTATCAGCAATGGTGTTCGGGTTCAAGTCCCGTCTCCGGTAAAACCAAATCAAGGCTATTTCTTTAGATAATAAAGAGATAGCCCATTTTCTCTCCTGTAATAGTTCTGCTTCAGGCCTTTCTCTTCTTTTTCCTTGAGGATCTGTGGTTCTAGGAATGGTGTTTCTCCAGCAGCTCGTTGTAGAAGTGCACGTAGCAGATGTTCAGCATAGGTGCGGAGTAGAGGATCTGAGGGATTGAGAAGGTGAACATGGACAGGATGTTCCACCAGATGAATGAGATCTCGATTCTGAAGAGCCTGAGTCTGTTGCCCTTCATCATGCTTCTGCTCCTTCTGAGAATCTCCACGGCCTTCATGTCCGGGTACTCGGCAAGAAGGAACGGCACAAGCTTAAGGTTGTAGGAGATGATCACACCAGGGACAATGAACAGCATTGTTCCCACTGTTGTCAGGATTCGTCTGAGCAGCATGGTCAAGACCTTCTTCATGTAGTTCTCCTTGAGCGAGAAGGAGACGTCCAGAAGCTTTGCATTTCCTGTAAGGGTGTTGTCGATGAAGAATCTTCTGGCTCCGATCTCAAGAGGAGACCAGAGGAAGATTCCAAGCAGCCAGGAGAGAATGTGGTTGAATGTTATGTTTCCTGCAATCAGACTGAATATCCTGCTGATGGTCTCAATGCTGAAGCCCATGGCAAGGAGCTCGCTGAACTCATTGTATCTGGAGACCAAGGCGCCTGTAAGGGTCCCGAATGTGGCTGACAGGTAGATGGCACCGGCAATCACACAGCGCCAGTAGCTGGATCTGAACTCCCTTCTTGCCTGTCTCTTAAGTTCCTTGACTTTCATCCCCACCTCCTATCTAAGTGCAATCTGCACACTGTTCAGGAAGAGCTCTCCTGCAAAGAACAGCATTCCCTTTGCAGTGGAGGTGTGGGAGACGTTTCCGCTGTCTGCAGACTGCAGATAGTTCATAACGGAGTGGTAGCTGATTATGTTGCTGTAGATGGGGTCTGTCTTGTTTCTTAGTGCAGACTCGATCATGCCAAGGGCAGAATAGCCTACATAGACGCTCTGGTATCTGAGGTCAGTGCCGTAGCGTCCATCAAGAAGAGGAACCATTGGGACCACATCCCTGTCCACAATGGTGTTGAACACATTCGGGTAGTCCTTTGCGCTTCCGTTCAGATGGTATTTCGGTGATGCCAGGGTGTAGATGAAGGTCTTCTCCTTGGCAAAGCCCGCCTCCTCCATCAAAGGGGCCTGAAGACCTGCACAGGCACCACCAAGGCTGTGGCCCACTATCAGAAGGGAGATGTCCTCCCTACCCTTGTCCGGGAAGTTTCTGTCAACGTAGCCAAGGATGTTGTCACGTACATAGAACGATGCAGGCCCGAAACCGTCGTATACGGCCTTCAGGTCTGTTGCATAGTCACCAACGGAGAAGGAGCCTCTGACATTCACAACGACAAAGGCCCTGTCGCCCAGAGTGGCTGAGGATATGTGCATCTCAGGTCTATCGACATTGTAGGTCTCAGCGACCCATGTCTCTGTATTGGTCAGCCCCAGGCTCTCCATTGCATGGGCATAGACCTCGGGAGATAGTGACAGGGTCGTCCAGATGCTGATGTTCACTATAGAATTGGCTGCAAGGCAGAGGTTGTGGTCATAGATGTAGGAACCGTGGTCAAAGAGCTTGCCTCCCCACATGAAGCGGACCGTCTTGCCTCCACCATATTCGTTGAACAGGGTAAGCTCCCTCTCCTCAGGCTCATAGGTGAAAGCCTGGTATTCCACATTGGGATAGAGGTCACCGGTCAGGGTCTCGACATTGGGGCAGTCAACGTCCCTGAAGCCCACTGACGTGTTGGAACGTGGAATGATGACAAAGAAATGGTTCAGTAGATTAAACAGCATCAAGATGCAAATGACTACCAGAGGAACATATCTTAGTATATTTTTCTTTCCACTCTTTGCCATTTCAGACCATCATTAGACAACTTTGTTCTCTAGTTTTCCAATGCCCTCGATCTCACATCTGAAGACGTCGCCAGGCTTCAGGAAGGCAGCCATGTCATTCTTTCCAACAGCGACTCCTGCTGGTGTTCCGGTTGCGATCACATCGCCCTTGTGAAGGGTCATTCCCTGGTTGAGGTCCCTGATGATGTCGAAGATCTGCCTTCTGAGAAGCGTTGTCCTGGAATCCTGGACAAGCTCGTTGTTCTTGTAGCCTCTGATGTAAAGGTCGAACGGATTCTCGAACTCATCAAGGGTGACGATTGCTGGGCCCATGCCGCAGTAGGTGTCTATGCTCTTTCCAAGGGACCACTGCTTGTACTTGTTCTGGAAGCCTCTTGAGGTGTAGTCGTTGATGATGGTGAACCCGAAGATAACAGACTCGTCAACCTTGGAACCCGGGGCCATCTCCTTTCCGATAACAACGCCAAGCTCGGTCTCGTAGTCGCACTTTGGATCCAGATCAAGTCTGGCTCTGAGGTTCTGCCCGTCTCCGATGCAGTCATGGACTCTCTTGATGAAGTAGATTGACTCGTCGTTCTGGACTGATGTCTTCATTGTCCTGCTGAACTCGTCGGCATGGCTCCAGTAGTTCAGTCCCACGCAGAGCATGTTCATGTCCCTTGTGAACGGGCTCAGAAGAGTCACGTCCTTCTCATCGATCGGCTTTGAGCCTGCCATGATCTCCTGCTTTGACAGAAGCCCATCTCTCAGAATATAGGTATCCAGATCAGGCTCGCATGCCTTGATTTGATATACTTTTCCACCAACGAGGATTCCGTATCCTCTCTTTCCATCATTGATGTATGAAATGTATCTCATGTGAGAACTCCAAAAAAAATTGCGGTTGCCATATTATAGACAACCGCTTGGTTCATTATCAACCAAATAAACTAAACTGACTCAACCTGGCTGCTTTCCGATGTAGGCAAGGATACCACCATCGACATAGAGGATGTGGCCGTTAACGAAGTCACTGGCGTGTGAAGCAAGGAACAGAGCTGGTCCCTGAAGATCCTCTGCTGTGCCCCATCTTGCTGCCGGTGTCTTGGCGACGATGAACTGGTCGAACGGATGCCTTGATCCGTCAGGCTGTCTCTCTCTGAGAGGTGCTGTCTGAGGTGTGGCGATGTATCCAGGTCCGATACCGTTGCACTGGATGT
>DMOO01000238.1 GCA_003456855.1 Sphaerochaeta sp. | reverse complement strand
GAACTCGTGTAGGCCACCTTGGCAAGGTGGTGCGTAACCACTACGCTACTGCTGCATAACGTGCTTGTTTATAGCATTTTTGGAAAACTTACGCAATAGCTGAAGAGCATTTTTTTCTTCTGACGGACAAGGGTCCAGGAAAAAACTCCATATATAGTAGATTTCTTTTCGTAATTTCTATATATTGGTGAGGCGATTAATTAAACTACCATATTTTGAGAGGAATAAAATGGAAATCAAGAAACTTGAGAATTCTTCTGTCGAGCTTACACTCACACTCGGCGCAGCAAAGATTGAAGAAGAGTATTCAAAGACTATCAAGGACTATGCAAAGAAGCTTACAATCAAGGGCTTCAGACCAGGCAAGGCCCCAGTGTCTCTCATCGAGAGCAAGTACGGCAGCGCAATAAGAGAGGAAGTCACCTTCAAGCTCATGGAAAAGAATCTCACAGATTCATACAAGGACATGGATGCAAAGGATCGCCCGCTCCCATACAGCACACCTGAGCTCCAGAACGAGGAGTCACTTCTCCCATTCAAGCCAAACACAGACATCACATACAGCGTGATCTACGATGTTCTCCCAGAGGTCAAGC
Organism: Sphaerochaeta sp.; assembly: GCA_003456855.1. Classification (GTDB taxonomy): domain Bacteria; phylum Spirochaetota; class Spirochaetia; order Sphaerochaetales; family Sphaerochaetaceae; genus UBA9732. The sequence continues at coordinate 3,222 of DMOO01000238.1, read as the reverse complement.
TCCCAGAGTACAAGGGTCTCGAGATCGAGTATCCAGCAAAGGAGATCACACAGGCTGACGTTGACGCAGAGATTGAGAGACTCCGCCAGCAGAACGCAATGGTCATCACAAAGAACGGCGAGATCGCTGATGGCGACATCGTCACAATCGACTATGCAGAGCTTGATGCAGACGGCAACGAGATCGAGGCAAACAAGCGCGAGGACTTCACCTTCACAGTCGGCAGCTCCTACAACTTCTACAAGCTGGACAAGGACATCATCGGCATGAAGAAGGGTGACAAGTCAGTCATCGAGAAGACCTATGGCGACGACAGCGGCATGGGAACCGACTACCTCGGAAAGACAGTCAAGATCAACGTCGCAATCAAGGAAGTCAAGGTCAAGGAAGTCCCGGAGCTCGACGACGATTTCGCACAGGACGTCAAGGACGAGTACAAGACCGTCAAGGACCTCATGGACGCAACAAAGAAGCAGCTTGAGGATGCAGCCGAGGATGAGAACAAGGCAGCCAAGCTTGATGCAGTTGTCAAGGCAATCCTTGAGAAGACAGAGATCGCAGTTCCAAAGAGCATGGTCGAGGCTCAGCTCGAATCCGATTGGCAGAACTTCATCCAGCGCTTCGGCATGACTGAGGAGGAAGTCCTCAAGATCATGGGAGCACAGGGCGGATCAAAGGAGAACTTCCTCGATTCAAGAAGAGCCGACACACTTCAGAACATCAAGGCCCAGCTGATCATCGAGCAGGTCAAGGAAGAGCAGAAGTACGAGGTCTCAGAGGAAGAGCTTGCTGAAGAGCTCAAGAACTACGGCGAGAACATCACAAAGGAAAGCCCGAACTACGAGTCCATGAAGATCTACGCAGAGGACGACGTCAAGTTCAAGAAGGCACGCGATTTCCTGCTTGAGAACAACACCTTCAAGGCAGCAGCTCCAAAGGCTGAAGAAGAGAAGAAAGAGGACTGATCTGAATGAGAGACGTGGCATCTTATCTGGTCCCAACCGTCATTGACAGCAATGGCTATAGTGAAAGGGCCTACGACATCTACAGCAGGCTCCTCAAAGAGCGCATCATATTCCTTGACGGTGAAATCGACGACGCAAAGGCAGACCTCGTGGTTGCACAGCTTCTCTTCCTGGAGTCAGAGGATTCCAAGAAGGACATAAGCCTCTATATCAACTCACCTGGCGGAAGCGTCACAGCGGGACTGGCAATCTATGATACCATGCAGTATCTCAGACCGGACGTCTCTACAATCTGCATGGGTCAGGCAGCCTCGATGGCAGCTCTGATCCTTGCAGCAGGCACAGAGGGCAAGAGGATGATCCTCCCCTCAGCCAGAGTCATGATCCACCAGCCTTGGGGCGGTGTGCAGGGACAGGCATCAGATGTCAGCATCCATGCAAAGGAGATCATCAGACTCAAGAGACTCTCAATCGACTATCTGGCAAAGCATACCGGGCAGGACCCTCAGAAGGTCGCAGCAGACATTGAAAGAGACCATTTCATGACAGCCGTTGATGCAAAGGCCTACCACATAGTCGACACGATTCTCAACCGTGAGGACAAATAATGGCATTCGGAAAGAACAACAAATACTGTTCATTCTGCGGCAGCTCAAACTACAGGATGGTCACAGGCCCAGGTGGCGTGACCATCTGTGAGAACTGCGTTGAGAAATGCAGATCCATCCTCTATGGCGAAGAGGACTCCAGTAGCAAGGAGCCCTCAAACCACCAGCTTCCAGACAAGCTCCCCACCCCTCATGAGCTCAAGGAGTATCTGGACCAGTTCGTCATCGGACAGGATGAAGCAAAGAAGATCCTCAGCGTCGCAGTCTACAACCATTACAAGAGAGTCAAGTACGAGAAGGACCTTGTATCCAAGGAGAACGTGTCACTGGACAAGTCCAACATCCTTATGATGGGACCTACCGGAACAGGTAAGACACTCCTGGCAAGGACTCTTGCAACAAGACTCAGCGTACCTTTCGCAATTGCAGATGCAACAACCATAACAGAGGCCGGATACGTTGGAGAGGACGTTGAAAACATCCTCCTGAAGCTCATCCAGGCTGCCGATGACGACATCTCCGCCGCAGAGCACGGAATCATCTTCCTTGATGAGGTCGACAAGATCGCCAAGAAGGGCGAGAACGTCTCCATCACCCGTGACGTATCAGGCGAAGGTGTCCAGCAGGCACTTCTGAAGATCATAGAGGGAACGGTCGCAAGCGTTCCACCTCAGGGTGGAAGAAAGCATCCGAACCAGGAGATGCTCAAGATCGACACAAGGAACATCCTGTTCATCTGTGGTGGAGCCTTCGTTGGTCTGGACAAGATCATTGAGAAGAGACTCGACACATCCTCGATGGGCTTTGGAAAGGACATAGTGGAGTCCAGGGACAAGGACCTTGCAACCCTCTATTCCAACGTTCTGCCTGATGACCTGATCAAGTTCGGTCTGATTCCTGAGCTCATCGGAAGACTTCCTATACACGTAGCTCTGAACGACCTGAAGGTCAACGACCTTGAGAGGATCCTCACCGAGCCCAAGAACTCGATCATCAGACAGTACAAGGCAACAATGAAGCTTGACAACGTCGACCTGGAGTTCACACCTGAGGCAATCCACAGCATCGCACAGACGGCCTACGACCAGAAGACGGGAGCCAGAGGACTGAGAAGCATTGTCGAATCAATAATGACCGATATAATGTATGACGTCCCATCCTACAAGGACATCACGAAGATCCTCATAGAGGAGTCAACTGTCCTGAAGAAGACCAAGCCGGTCCTGATCGGATCGGACGGCAACAGGATTGACCAGAAACTGTTAGGCTGATGAGCACTTATGGTAGATTCAACAATATAGTTGACTTGCATTTCCACACAGAGTCCATGCTTGAAAAAGGCATGGACCCTTTTTCTATATATGATGAGCTCTTCAGAGAAGGCTTCGTCGGTGGAATAGACATAGGCTGCACCCACGATGACCTTCCCAACAGGCATGAGATCCTAAAGTCCTACCCAAGCATCCTCCTTGCCGGAGCAATGGGCCCCTGGGAGGCAGGTGCAAGCGAGACAAAGCCACCTGAGCCCGAGTTCGAATACAGCAAGGTCAAGGACCTTGACCAGATCGAATCGGAGCTGGAGATACTCAAGAGGAACATCGAGACCTACAAGACTGCCTTCATTGGAGAGATCGGGCTGGACTACTACT
>DMOO01000152.1 GCA_003456855.1 Sphaerochaeta sp. | reverse complement strand
GGACGGTGTTGTTGCCAGATTCGGTCAGACCTCATACAACAAGCAGAACGACACCTACGTTGTGATCAACGATAAGAATTGACGGAAACGGAACTGAACTAAAGTCTCATAGAGGGAAACACTCTGCTATCCATTTGATAACAGGGTGTTTTCTGTATATAATGGCTTCGTTATGACAGTTGAGGATTACAGGAAGACTATTCAGGGCATAGAAGCCAACATCGGCTCGACCAGATTGATGGCCGTCAGCAAGACACGTTCTCTTGATGAGATCATGGCCGTATACCAGGCTGGTGTCAGACTCTTTGGTGAGAACCACGTGCAGGAGATTGTCGCCAAGTTCTCAGGTGAGAGACCTGCTGGCATGGAGGTCCACATGATCGGACACCTCCAGTCGAACAAAGTGGGGAAGGTGGTTCCTCTGGTCGACATGATCGAGAGCGTTGACTCTGTGGAGCTTCTCAGGAAGATCAACAACGCGGCTGCAAGAGTTGGCAAGACGATGGATGTGCTTCTTGAGTACAACACCTCCAAAGAGGAGGCCAAGAGCGGCTTCCTGACAAAGGATTCCCTTTTTGCATGCCTCGATGAGGTTGCAGAGCTCAAGAACATCAGAGTACGTGGCCTGATGACCGTCGGTCCTGTGGACTGTGATCCAGAGGTTAAGGACGATCTTACGGACAAGGCCTTCAAGGAGCTCGTCGCCATCAGAAAGGAGTGCCAGGAGAGGTATCCAAGCCTTGATTTCGGCATTCTCAGCATGGGAATGAGCCAGGATTACATGATCGGTGTTAGAAACGGGTCCACCGAGGTCCGCATTGGAACCTCGATCTTCGGGCCTAGGGATTACAGCAGGAAATGAAGAAGACTGTTGCCATCGCCATCCTGATTTGCATTTTCTCGCTTGTGTGCGCTCCGGCTTTCAGCCTTGCTTCACCGACGCTTGATGCTTCTTTCAAGCCTGTCTTCAGGACAAACGCCACATCGACGACCTATGAGCCTTACGAAGATGAAGAGTTTCCGCAGTGGGCTCTGGACCTGAGAAGGGCGGAGTGCATCTTCTTCGGAGGAATCCCGATAACCTTGCCGGTGACATACCTTGTGTCCAATCTCTTCGATGCTGATCTGACCTTGCTGCAGGCTTTGGGCATCGCATGCTCGGTAAGTGCAGTCATCACTCTTATCGACTACATTCTGGGGGTTGTGAATGAGGATTGAGAGGAACTTCGATTTCACGGTTCAGGAGACCGACATCTCCGGCTCGAAGCTCAGGGTGGACGCCTTTCTGGCTGCAAGGATAACAGAGCTCTCCAGATCGGCTCTGACGGGCGATGACTGCGTGATCCTGATCAACGACAAGAAGGCAAAGAAGAGCGACAAGGTCTCGGTAGGGGACAGGGTCGAGCTCACATACATTGCGGATGTTTTCGAGAAGGTCGAGGCAGAGGACATCCCTCTGGATGTTCTGTACGAGGATTCGGATATGCTGGTCATCAACAAGGCCCAGGGCATGGTGGTCCATCCGGGTGCGGGAAACACCCATGGAACCATAGTCAACGCCCTTGCTTTCCGCTATGGAGAGGCCTTCATAAACGAGATGGCGGATGAGTGCGACGTCTCCAGACCAGGCATTGTGCACAGGCTGGACAAGGATACCAGCGGTGTCATGGTGATAGCCCTGAACTCAAGGGCCCATGCGAATCTGAGCGAACAGTTCCAGAGCCATGACATCGAGAAGTGGTACTATGCCTTCTGCGATGGCATCTTCCCGAACCACTGTGGAGACATCGAGTGCATACTTGCACGTGACAGGAACGACAGAAAGCTCTTCGCCCCTGTAAGGGAGCAGAAGGAGTACATAATCCAGGGTGGGCTAACCGGCAAGAACGCCGAGGCCATAATCAACGAGGTCTACCACGACCCGAAGTACCGTGCAGGCGGGATGTTCGGGGGCAGAAGCGACGGCAAGTGGAGCAAGAGCTACTACGAGGTCGTCAGACAGCTTCCGCAGGCCGCGTTGGTCAAGGTCAGGATCTTCACTGGAAGAACACACCAGATAAGGGTCCACATGAAGTATATCGGCCATCCGGTTATCGGTGATGTGATGTACAACAACCGTCTTTCACGCTTCCCTGGAGAGAGCCTGATGCTCCACAGTGCAGTGTTGAACATAACACACCCGACTACAGGGGAGCCGATGCATTTCGAGGCACCGCTTCCGCCAAGGTTCGGAGCCCTTGAGGAAAAGCTCCGCAACAGTTGAGAGAATATGACAGGAACAGTTCTGAGATCGATAAACAACATCTCCTCCGTGCGTCCCGATGGCTCTGACGAGGTCTACAGCTGCCGTATAAAGGGCAAGCAGCTTGCCCAGGCGAAGGGTGAGTACAACCCTATAGTTGTTGGCGACGTCGTAGATTACGAGCAGTCAGGCACCCTTGAGGGCATGGTGACGTTCCGTCATGACAGAAAGAGCGAGTTCTCACGCTGGAACGACAAGAGGTCGCTTAACCAGTGCATCTGCTCCAACATGGACCTTGTTGTCTGTGTCTGCAGCGTTGAGAGTCCGCCGTTCAGGCCAAGGTTCGTGGACAGGGTCATTGCCTGCTGCAGAAGCGTTCCTGTGATGATAGTCCTGAACAAGTGCGATATCCTCCTTACAGAGGAGGAGTTGGAAAGATACAACCTCTATTCCAAGCTGGGATACCAGACCATAAGTGTATCGGCAGAGACCGGAGAGAACGTGGAGAAGCTTGTCAGTTTGCTCAAGGGCAAGACGGCGGCCTTCGTCGGTCAGAGCGGAGTGGGCAAGAGCTCGCTTGTGAACCGCATTCTGGGAACTAACCAGAGAGTAGGTGAGCTGAACGCCAAGTACAACAGAGGAAACCACACGACCAACCATGCCTTGATGCTGGATGGTCCTGGCTTCACGTTGATCGACACTCCGGGCTTCAGGGAGATCTCGGTCCCGCATGATGATCCTCATCTTGTGGCGCAGTCGTTCCCTGAGTTCGTCAAGGCCAGCGCCAAGTGCGAGTACGATGGCTGCCTGCATGTCAGCGAGCCTGGCTGCGAGGTGATCAGACTTGTGGAGAAGGGCAAGATAAACGCAGACAGATACGAGAGTTATCTGCGTATGCTTGGAACCATGGAGGACAGACTTCCCGTCTGGGGAAGAAACTGGGGTAAGAAATGTTCAAAAGGACAGCAGTAGACCTTGGGCTTGATGTGGTGCTTGAAAGCATCGCAGGCCATGCCCTGAGCCCTAATGGGGCGAATGCGGTCAAAAACTCAAATCCTATATTCGACAGGGACGCCTATCTTCTGAAGCAGAAGAGGGTGGCCGCCGTCATGTATGCTCTCGCTGCAGCAAATGCCGAGCGCAGTGTCCGTGTTGAGAGCTTTCCAGACATCTCAGAGGCGCTTGAGTTCATCGCCTCGCATCCTACGGCCTCGCTTGAGGGCGAGCAGGTGTTCAATGTGGGTCTCTACATCAGAAGCGCACGCCTTCTTCGTGCCCTGATGGGACTTTCTCTCCAGCTCGGCTGCCCGGACAAGGACAGTGGGGTGGAGGATGTGATCGCAGAGATCCCTGAGAATCTCCTCTATCTTGAGCAGGAGGTCTTCCGCATCCTGGAGTCCCCGGGTACGGTCAAGATGAACTATCCTACGGTCAAGGCCCTTCGTGAGAAGGCCGATGCCAAGAGGATGGAGCGTAGCAGGATGGCAGCCGAGATGATGAGAAGCAACCCTTCTATCATGCAGAGCGACACTGCTGTGATGCGTGATGGAAGAATAGTCCTTCCTATCAGAAACGAGTCCAAGGGCCAGGTCGAGGGCTATGTTCAGAGTGCCTCGGCAAGTGGTGGCACCGTCTTCATGGAGCCGTTCAGGCTTGTAGACATGAACAACGCAGTCATCATGGCCAACGAGGAGATCCAGCTTGAGATCGCAAGGCTCATAGGAACCCTTTCCGACATGGTCAGAGACTGTGAGGAGGATATCAGGATCCTTTCTTCTCAGGTCACAGAGGCTGATTCGCTTTACGCCTTCGCCTCCTGGGCAAGGCAGAACGACTGCTGCAGAACCCAGATAGGGGAGCCTTCGATCGATGGCGACTACAGCTGCAATCTGATCCATGCAAGGCATCCGCTGCTCGGCAGGAAGTGTGTTCCTATTG
>DMOO01000028.1 GCA_003456855.1 Sphaerochaeta sp. | reverse complement strand
TGAACGGACCATGGTACACAAGTGGGCACAGAATCGGAACCCCAGCTGTCACAACCCTTGGAATGGGCGTTGAGCAGATGAAGGAGATCGCCGATCTGATCACCGATGTCCTGAAGAACACCAAGCCCGGAATCATCACGAAGGGCGAGAAGGCCGGTCAGCCTAGCAAGAGCAAGATCGTCATCGACCCTGTCGTCAAGGAGCGTGTACAGAAGAGCGTGGACAGACTTCTCTCTGAGTTCGTCCTTTATCCACAGCTGGATCTGCAGTTCCTTGAGGAATGCTTCTGCCAGGACTGAGAAGCGATTAGTTACCTAAAACCCTAAATAGGGTGTACAATGTATCCGGAGGTCTCAATATGAGCAGCATTCTAATCAGAGGCGGTCTTGTCACCGACGACAAGTCATCCAGAAGAGCCGATGTCCTCATTAGGGATGGGTTGATTGCCAAGGTCGATTCCTCGATCGGCAGTTCTGACATTGACAAGGACACAAGGATAATCGATGCATCCGGCATGATCGTAATGCCTGGTGTGATAGACGCACATACACACTACCATCTGGTGAGCAGGGGAACGGTAACCTGCGACAGTTTCGAGCAAGGTTCCAGGCTTGCAGCCTTCGGCGGAGTCACGACGGTAGTCGACTTCGCGGACCACAACAAGGGCCAGGACCTTCTCCAGAGCCTCAAGTACAGGCAGGACGAGATGGCTCCGGGAATGGCCATTGACTACACCTTGCACCAGGGTGTCTACGGTCACGGCTACAACGAGACCATAGGACAGCAACTTGAGCTATTGAAGGCCCAGGGAGTGAAGACACTCAAGATTTTCACAACATACAGAAACACTGGGTACCTCATTGAGAACCAGGACCAGCTTCTGGACCTGTTCACAAACGCCAAGAGAGTGGGCATGCTGGTTACTGCCCACTGCGAGTTCAACCCTCTCATCGAGGAGCTCTCCAACAACTGGAAGGGCAAGTACGACCCACCAGCACACGCCGATCTCAGACCTGCGGAGGCTGAGGGCAAGGCCATTGAGCTCTACGGTTCGATCGCCCTCAAGGCAGGCTGCCCGCTCTACGTTGTGCACTGCTCATCGGAGTGCGGACTGAACGCAATAAGAGATCTCAGGAAGAAAGGTCTTACAGTCTATGCGGAGACGACACCGACATACCTGTTCCTTGACAGGAGCAAGCTTGAGGGCCCGGACGGATCCCTCTATGTGATGACACCGCCGCTCAGGACAAAGGCCGACAACGAGGCTCTGAAGAACGCAGTCGCAGGCGGTGAGTTCCAGGTCATCGCCACCGACCACTGCGCCTTCACAAGGGAGCAGAAGCTCTCCAGCAGCGACTGCAGGACCATCTACCCTGGAATCCCTGGGACGGAGGAGCTTCTGCTTCTTCTGAACACCATGAAGGACAACAGAAAGGACATGACCATGTCAGATGTTATCAGACTTGTCAGCGCCTCACCGGCAAAGCTCTTCGGGATCTACCCCCAGAAGGGCTCACTTGAGGTCGGAACCGATGCCGACATAGCGATCTTCGACCCTGAGGCGAGATGGACGCTCCAGGATGACAACATCCACTCGGCATCCCACTACACGCCTTACAGGGGCTTCGAGGTCCATGGCAAGGTCATGACCACAATCCTCAGAGGTGAGGTCATCATGGACAAGGGCGAGTACTTCGGAAAACCGGGCAGCGGCAGATTCATCAAGCAGAAATAGGAGACGACATGGCAAAGCAGATAGATGAAAAGACAAGGGACATGCTTCTTGAGGAGGCGAAGAAGGTCATGAAGAACGCGTATGCACCTTTCTCGAAGTTCCACGTGGGTGCGGCGATCCTGACCGACACGGGCAACGTATACAAGGGCTGCAATGTAGAGAACGCCTCACTTGGAGGAACGATCTGCGCTGAGCGCGGAGCTGCGATGGCAAGTGTCGCTGCGGAGGGGGCAAGAAGGTTCGAGGCCATAGCGATCGCCTCGGCCTCCGATGAGCCTGCGCCGCCATGTGCAATCTGCAGGCAGTTCCTGTCCCAGTTCACAGACCCTGATGCCCAGGTGTATCTTATCTCAACCAAGACCGGAGTGCTCAGACAGTTCGACTTCGGAACCCTGATGCCATATCCGTTCACAGAGTTCTGATGCTTTTTGGTGTACAAAGAGAAGAAATCTCAATTTGTACACCTTTTATATTTGTAGGTCAGCCTTCCAGAGCCATCATCTTGGCTCTTCTTCTGGCGTGTCTCTCGTCCATTGAGGTCTCGGTGTCCAGGTAGGCCTTGAGCATGTCGAGGACATCGTCCTGGTAGTCGATCCTTCCACCGAAGGCAAGGAAGTTGGCTGCGTTGTGCTCTTTGGCCATCTGGGCTGCGAAGCAGTTCTGTGGCAGTGCACAGCGGATCCCCTTGATCTTGTTTGCTGAGATGGAGATTCCGATTCCGGTTCCGCAGCATACGATACCGAACTCATAGCCTCCGCGGTTGAACTCGTCGCAGGCGAGCTTTGCCATGTCAGGGTAGTCGACGCTCTTGTTCTCGGCTGTTCCCAGATAGTTGACTTCATATCCTCTCTCCCTGAGGAATGAAACGATTCTTGCTGTGAGCTCAACTGCTCCATGGTCATTGGCAACCACTACTTTTGACATCTCAATCTCCTTTTTATCAGCCCATTGCGGCCGGTGCGATCTTTATGACGTTAGGCACGCTTCTGATCGACTTTATGATCCTCTTGTATGAATCCTCGTCGTCGCACTCCATGCTGAAGGTTCCGACAAGGTTGCCCATCTCGTCCTCCATCAGGCTTCCTGAGACCAGATGTCCATGCTGGTTGCGGATTGCAGCCTCTATCTCGCTGAACAGGTCCTGGGTCCTCTTGCTGGTGACTGTGAACTTCTTCGTTATGGTCTCCGTTGCCTCCCACTCGACGTCGATCTTCCTCTGGTCGATCTCGTTCATGTGCTCGAGGTTGGGGCAGTCCACCCTGTGGACTATGATGCCTCTTCCTCTGGAGACGTAGCCTATGATCTTGTCGCCAGGTGCAGGATTGCAGCACTGTGCGATGTGGATCATCATATTCTTGTTCTTTCCCACCGTGACGGTGTTCTTGGTCTGGCCCTTGT
>DMOO01000176.1 GCA_003456855.1 Sphaerochaeta sp. | reverse complement strand
TATATAGGCTATCTGCAGGATGCACATCTTATTCAGAAGGCCGAGCGGTATGATGTGAAAGGGAGAAAATATATCAGTACGCCATCAAAGTATTACTATACTGATCTGGGACTTAGGAATGCATTGCTGGGATTTCGTCAATTTGAAAAGACCCACCTTATGGAAAATGTCATATATAACGAATTAGTATACAGAGGCTTTGCAGTTGATGTAGGCGTTGTGGAGATTAACACGACTGATAATGGAAAGAAGATCAGGAAGCAATTGGAGATCGATTTTGTTGCGAATCTGGGAAACCAAAGGTATTATATTCAGTCAGCTTATGCCATTCCGGATAGAGAGAAAATGGAACAGGAACAGGCATCATTGATCAATGTTCCGGACTCATTTAAAAAGATCATTGTAGTTGAATCCGGTATGCCATTATGGAGAAATGAACAAGGTATCACCATTATGAATATCTATGACTTTTTGTTGGATGAAGACAGCCTTAATAAATAATGCTAAGTTGATATATGCTCAATAGGCGAATTAATGAAATCCGTAGTTCTTTTAGATATAATGGAACATTGGATGTACGTGAAAGTAAAGCTGTATCAGAATTAAGAAATAATGATTTTGGAGCGTCAACAGCAGCAGATATCGATCAGAGAATAGAACAGAATTATCGCAGATTGAATATAAAGTATAATAAGTATCTTAACGATCAAGACTGTAGACCATCAGAAGCCAAAGCCTTTATTATTGGAGATCTTAATAGTGCAATTCATAATCTATTATCTCCGAAAGTCTGATTACGTATAAGGGCAGGAATACATGTAGAACTTAACCACAGAGGCGGGAAGATGCATGTATCCTGATTGACTGTGCCCTTATGTTTGGTCAGGCACTCCGTTCCATCTGCTGTCCTGCTCTTCATACGTCCTCAGGTGAGAAAGACGGACATGAAGAAAGAAGGTAAATCATATAATCTGAAGCCTATGGTTCTTCTTGTTTGTGATGCAAAGACGACTCTGGACAAGGACACTGGGCTTACCCTCATATTCTTCATGGCTGATGAGAACACCATATTCGATACGGCGCAGATCATCCTGGAGAGCGATGAGGGGATCATCCGGCTTGCCAATGATGAGGAGTGGCATGTCAAGTTCTCAGAGAAGAACGAGGTCATGTACATGACAATCAAGGACATCAACGACAAGACCGTCTATTACCAGCAGAAATGAGGATTGTATAAGGCTGAATGCGTCTGCTGCCCCGGTCTTCATTTCCTCCCGGGGCTTTTTTCAGTTGTTGCTATTTATATTATGAAAGAATTCCTTTCCGTATCGAAGTGCAAAATTTAATGTAATTCCTTTGAGTTGTGAAGCTTCATTTTCATTCTTGGGTTTGTAAGTTGCCAGAATAGATAAGACGTTGCTTTTTGCAATTGCGTATTTGGGGATTCCATCCCGGAATGCGATGGAATCTCTGCATTCTTTTAGCTTTACAAGAAGATCCCAGTCGGTAATAAGGTTTCCATCTGCATCGATAGACACCTCAAATCTTTCATTGCCTGATTTAGACTTGATTATGCAAAAAAAAATTGACAGTGGAATTAGGCAGATTTATAATATAAAAGTAACTAAATGGTTACTTTTTGGAGGAGTTCTTGCAGCGTAGAGCCGAGATCACAAGGAACAAGATCCTCGAAATCGCCGAGATTGAGTTTTCGGAGAAGGGGTTCTATGGTTCTCGGGTCGATGAGATAGCCAGCAAGGCCGGGGTCAACAAAGCATTGATCTACAAGTATTTCGGAAGCAAGGAAGAGCTCTACGAGACCATATTCTCAATCGTATATGAAAGGTTCTCAAAGCTGGAGCGGCAGCTGATCTCCGTGGAGGGGCTTGACTTCAAATCCAAGATGCGCAGATTCGTTGAGCTTGATTTCCTTTTCCTGAAGGAGAACCCGACCTATGTCCGCATGCTGATGTGGGAGAACCTCAACAACGCCAAGTACTACAGGAAGAAGAACCTGGGAAACACGAAATCCGTGATCCTCGAAGGACTTGAGCACCTTCTTGATGATGCGAGGAAAGAGTTCGATGTCCCCACAGAGGTCAACGCAAAACAGATTCTGCTCACAATCTACGGATGTGGCTTCAACTATTTCTCAAACAGCGCGACCATGATGGGATTCCTGGGAGATGACATGATGGAGGACCTCATTCTCAAGGAGAGGATAGACTCTGTTGTGAACATGATCATGGCCTACGTGTCAGGAGGCGGATGTGCTTGATATCAAAGATGAAGTGTCCAGGAACATAGACAAGGCCGTATCCCTTGCCCTTGAGCTCCAGGCAAACCCTGAGCTCGGATACAGGGAGTTCAAGAGCTCTGCGATCCTAAGACGTTACTGGGAAGACCTGGGACTGAAAGTGGAAGGTCCGTTTGCAGGAACAGGTATCAGATGCACCATAGAGGGTGCCAAGGATGGGCCGACCCTCTGTCTGATGTCAGAGCTGGATGCCGTCCTCAGCCCCTTGAATCCAATGGCAGACAAGGGGACAGGGGCCGCCCATGCCTGCGGACACAACATCCAGAGTGCACAGGTCTTCGCCGCAGCCTCAGCCATTCTTGGCTTCAAGGATCAGCTCTGTGGCAAGGTGGTGCTGCTGGCCGTCCCTGCAGAAGAGTTTCTTGAGATCGAATACCGCCTGAATCTGAGAAGAGAAGGGAAGATCAGATACCTCTCCGGAAAGCCGGAGCTCTATAGACTGGGTGTATTCAATGACATCGATATGGTGGTGCTGATACATGCCCACCCGAACACGCCTGGCTATGAGATGTATCTGAAAGGTGGTTCCCTGGGCTTCATTGCCAAGAACATCCGATTCATCGGAAAGAGCGCTCATGGAGCTGCTCCTTTCGATGGAAGGAACGCTCTTCAGGCCGCGAATCTGTTCCTTTCCGGCGTCAATGCAAACAGGGAGACCTTTAGGGATGAGGACAGCATCAGAATTCATCCGATAATCACAAAGGGTGGGGACGTGGTCAACTCTGTTCCTGATGACGTTCGTATAGAGACCTATGTAAGGGGCAGAAGCACAGAGGCCATTGAATATGGGTGCAAGATTGTTGATCGCTGTGCTGAGGCAGCAGCGAAGATGATGGACTGTGGATGCGAGCTGGAGACAATTCCGGGTTATCTTCCACTGAAGCAGGACGAGAGGCTGTCGGATGCCTTTGCCCTTGCAGGGGAGAGGGTCATAGGAAAGGAAAGCATACATTACGGGGTGGACATGGTAGGCTCTACCGACATAGGGGACCTGTGCCATCTCATGCCGGCTCTCCAGGCAACTCTGGGCGGTTTCACAGGAGAGCAGCACGGGTCCGATTTCCGTTGTATTGATGTGAGAAGGAGCTGTCTGATTGGAGGATCGATACTGGCGGAGTTCGCCTACATTGTTCTTTCTGATAATGCAAAGGTCGGTTTGGATATTGTGAGAAGCCACAAGAGGCTTCTCTCGGATCCAGAGTATTTCGATTACATGGATGGAGAAAAAGGTAGAAATGGGTGAAGTGAAGTGGACAAAACAGAGATTGCATGAGATTCTCTGCGAGCCTTCAGACAGGCTTGTGGAGGATATGAAAAGGCTGGACGGCGACATCATGATACTTGGAGCCGGCGGGAAGATGGGTCCTACGATGAGCATCCTTGCTGCGAATGCCTTCAGAAAGGGTGAAATCAAGCACAAGGTGTATGCTGTGTCGAGGTTCTCGGACGCCACCGTGAGAAAGGAGCTTGAGGAGAGCGGAGTCCAGGTCATTAGCTGTGATCTGGAGAAGGCAGATGAGATCGCGAAGCTCCCCGAGGTGAAGAACATAGTCTTCATGGTTGGACGCAAGTTCGGCACAGATGGAGGCGAAGCCCTCACATGGGGCATGAACGCCGCTGTTCCGGTGCTTGTGCTTGAAAGGTTCCAAGGCTCGAATTTCGTCGTGTTCTCTTCCGGAAACGTCTATGACCTTCCAGAGGCAAGCTCCGGAGGCTCACTTGAGACCGACAAGGTCCGACCTATAGGTGAATACACCCAGTCTGTGCTTGCAAGGGAGAGGATGTTCGACTACTACGCAAAGAAGTATGGAACGAAATCTCTGATCTTCAGACTTGACTACGCAATAGCCCTTGAGTACGGAGTCCTTGCGGACATTGCAAAGAAGATAGTGGATGGAAAGTCTCTCTCGGTCGCGAACTCCTGCTTCAACTGCATCTGGCAGGGCGATGCCAACGAGTATGCCCTCAGATCCCTGCTTCTTGTGGAGAATCCACCCAAGAGACTTAATGTGTCAGGGCCGGAGATCAATGGTGTCAAGTCAACAGCACTCAAACTGGCCAGACTCCTGGGGAAGGAGGTCACCTTCGAAGGTGAGCCATGCTCCAACGCCTATCTTGAGAACTGTGGCGAATGCCACAAGCTCATGGGCTATCCCAGAGTGACCATAGACATGATGATAGAATACCAAGCCCAGTGGATTCTGGATGGTGGTGAATACATCAACAAACCAACTCATTTTGAAGAAAGGAAGGGGAGTTACTGATGCATAATCATGAAAAAGCCTTGGAAGTTTTCAGAAGTGGGGTCGTGATGCCTGCAACACCACTTGCCATCAATGATGACAGAAGCATTGATGAGGCTACGGAGCGTTTGCTCATGCGATACTATCTCAATGCAGGATCGCTCGGAATAGCTACGGCAGTGCACACCACACAGTTCGTCATGAGGGATTACGGCCTCTTCGAGCCGGTGATTTCAATCGTAAGCGATGAGGTCGACAGATTCGAGGCCAGGACCGGCAAGACCATAGTGAAGGTCTGTGGGGTCTGCGGCCCGACCGAACAGGCTGTCACCGAGGCAAGGATTGCCAGAAAGCATGGCTTCGATGCCGTTCTGCTTTCACCAGGTGGAATGGCGGACAGGACAGAGGACTACCTTGTGGATAGAACCAAGGCAGTGGCGGCAGAGATCCCTGTCATAGGCTTCTATCTTCAGCTTGCCTGCGGAGGAAGACAGCTCTCCTACGACTACTGGCTCCGTGTCGCGGAGACGGAGAATGTCATCGGAATCAAATGTGCATCCTTCAACAGATATTCGACGTTTGATGTCGTGAGGGCCGTCGCCGAGAGCAGCCGCTGCGACGAGATAACCCTGTACACGGGGAACGATGACAACATCATTTCGGACTTCATGCAGGAGTACAGGATCAAAAAGGGTGACAGCTATGTGACAAAGAGATTCGAGGGCGGTCTGCTGGGGCATTGGTGCAACTGGACCAGATGCGCTGTCATGATACTGGACAAGATAAAGGAGGCCAGGAGAACTGGTGACTGGTCTGAGTTGATTGCTCTCGGACCACAGGTTACCGACATGAACAGGGCTATCTTCGACCCATACAACGGATTCGCCGGAAGCATTTCCGGCATGCACGAGGTTCTGAGGAGACAGGGTCTCATGAAGAATATCAAGTGTCTGGATGACAGGGAGAGGCTTTCAGATGGTCAGGCAGAGGAGATAACAAGGGTCATCTCCAGTTACCCTCATCTGATAGATGACACCTTCATCGCAGAGAACATTGAAGAATGGATCAAACAGGCTTAGCGTATGCTTCGCCTTAGAAAAAAGGAGAAAAGGTCATGAAAAAACTACTAACCTGCGTTTTGGTTTTGGCTCTTGCTTTCTCTCTCTTCGCTTCAGGTGCGGAGGAGAAGTCGAATGATGGACCAATCAAGATCGGAAGCATCATGGATTTGACTGGAGGTGCATCGAACATGGGTCGTCCTCATTCATGGGGCGTCGAGTATGCAATCAAGAAGGTCAATGAGGCTGGCGGTATCAACGGCAGACAGATTGAGCTCTACACTCAGGACTGCAAGAACGATATCACTGAGGGATTGAATGCCTATCACAAGCTGGTCGATGAAATCGGCGTCTGCGCCATCATCGGACCTGCTCTCTCTAACCCTGCATCTGCATGGGTCGACCTGTCTGCAGAGGACAAGATCCCAATCGTCGGACACTTCATGGATGAGGTCTGTACAACCAACCCGGACACCGGTGCAGTGTACCCGTACATGTTCCTTGCAGAGCCTTCATGTAGCGTCCAGTCTTTTGACATGGC
>DMOO01000172.1 GCA_003456855.1 Sphaerochaeta sp. | reverse complement strand
TCATTCTATGCAAGCGGTGCACTTAACTGGGGAAAGGACAACAAGTTCGGACTCAATGCCGTGTACAACGACCGGATCTTCTCCCTGTATGACACCGGCGGGCATATGGGGACCTTCCAGATCAACAATGTGGACCTGGTCGCTGATTTCGGTAAGATGGTGCTGAACGGTTCGCTCTCGTTCCTCAATGAAAGGGTATTCAAGACTGGTGACCTGGTATCCCAGAGCGGAAACATAACGATAGATGCGAAGGTCGAGTCCCTTGCCACAGGAATTTTCCAACTTCTTGCGGGTCTTGACTACACCATGGACTTCGCCGTCGGTTTCACTGACATCAAACTTGCAGATGGCTACAGCATGCCTGACATCAAGGTGGATATGAAGCTTGAGAACAACGTCCTTTCAATGGGCGGTGAGCATATAAACGGTTACTTCGATTTCAATGAGAAATACGTGGACATAGCAATTGATGACACGATTCCAATAAATCTTAAGATGAAGGGTAAGGTTGGAAAGGAGCTTGATCTTCTGATCAATGACCTTTATTTCCCGCTTCCGATCCTGAACCAGTTCATGGACATGCCATCCTTCGCCTTCGTTGATGGGAACATCACCGGAGACGTACTGCTGAAGGGTCCGTCTTCAGATCCGAGCTTCTATGGAATGGCCTATTGCCAATCCTTCGCAATGAATATGTTCTACATGCCTGACCAGATCTTCACAGTGAAGAACGCCACAATGTCCCTTGTTGACCACTCGATGGTCATATCAAGGACTCCGCTCTCCGGCTATGGAGAGAAGGATGGCCGTTACTTCTATGGCGACATTGCAATGGAAATCGTCATGCAGGGCCTCTATTTCGAGCTTTTCGACCTGACGCTTAACATAGACAAGAACACTCCGCTTGATTTCTGGTTTCCGAACTCTGCTGGCGTTGAGATGGAGCTCAGGATGGATGCTTCGGGAATGCTCAACTTCGGATTCTCCGGTGGAAAGGGCTACATGAACACAGACATCAATGTATCGAACACCTTGATCGACTTCAGAATCGAGGAGGAGCTTCCAGACTGGTACATCAACCAGGCCAACAATGGTGGAGGCTTCAACATGGATCTGGACATGAAGATCACAACGGGCCACGATGTAGAGTTCTACTATCCGGAGAAGGACAACTCCTTCATCAACTTCACCTTGGATGAGGACAAGACCGTTGAGCTGATTCTGTCTGACGGAAAGTTCTCCACAGATGGAGGCCTCTCGATCAAGACTGGTCAGGTCTATTACTTTCACAACGACTTCATAATCAAACAGGGAAGTGTAGACCTTTCCGAGAGGAAGTACTCATCGACCTCGTTCCCGCTGCTCCTGAACCTCACCGCTGAGATCACAGACTATGACAGCGATGGAAACAAGGTCGTCATCAGCCTGATTCTGCAGAACTCGACGCTTGACAACATCTCTCCAAGATTCGCAAGCACACCGGCCAAGGACGAGAACGAGATTCTGGCGATGCTCGGACAGAGCGTCCTGGCTTCAAGTGCCTTGGACCAGAACCTCTCTCTCTCTTCTCTTGCCACCTTCGCCGCAACTGCAACGCAGACACTGCAGAGGGTAGGAATCCTGGAGTCCAACAAGAGTTACTCCATTGGAAGCACAATAAGAAATGCACTCAACCTGGATATCTTCTCGGCAAGGTCCAACATCCTCTCCAACATCATCATCGATGCACTCCCGGGTGAGCTCACGGGTAGGGGAGATGTAAGCATGCTTGCAAGATATCTGGACAATACATCGATCTTCGCCGGAAAGTACGTCGGCGAGGACTTCTTCATACGAATCAGGCTTATGCTCAAGGCTGACAGCAGTGTAAAGCTTTCAGACGATGTCGGTCACTTCCTCACAAAGGACCTGATCCTGGACACTGAGATAAGCCTTGACTGGGAGACACCTATGGGAACGGTGAGTGTCTTCACCTATCCGCAAGAGTTGTCTGTTTTCGATATTTTGGATACTATTGGGTTCAGTGTAACCAAACAGTTCCAATTTTGATTAATAGTTGGATTGTTTAGTCAGGAGACATCATATAATGAAAAAAAGATTGGTTTTAACCTTGATTGTGGCACTTTTCATCGTCTTCGGCGCCTTTGCCGCTGATGCATGGTACTACAACATGGAGATTCAGGAGTTCTCATTCTCAGGTCTTCAGAACGTGTCACCGGAAACTATCAATGATGCCTTATATTCATATAGATATAAGCCTTTCACGGATGAGCTGTTCGAGCAGCTTCAGACCGATCTCTATGCTGTGGCTGGAATTGATTTCTTCACCGCAGATGCTGAGAAGACAGATGATGGCGGACTCAGAGTTGTCTTCGAGTTCTACGAGATCCCGATGGTCGGTGCCATCCAGTACGATGGCAATGAAGTACTCAAGACAAGAGAGCTCAGAGAGGCCCAGACAACCTTTGCAGTAGGTGATTTCATAGACCCGGACAAGAAGGCATCCTTTGAGGCTGCTGTCCAGCAACTCATTGCAGCATATAGTGCTAAGGGATTCATAGAGGTCCCGATCGAGTACGAGATCGTAAAGGATGAGGATCTCAACACCTATACAGTTGTCTTCCACATTACCGAAGGCGATCAGGTCAGAGTCACGCAGTTCATCTTCAAGGGCAACGACAGCTTTGACTATTCGACTTTGAAGAAGCAGGTCTCATCCAAGGTCAAGTCACTCTTCAACAACGGATATCTCGATGAGGTCAAGCTCAAGGAGGATTCCGCCAAGATCGCCGCCTTCTACCAGACGAACGGCTACATTGACGTCATCGTCTCAGATCCGATCATCGACTATGTCGAGTCCACTAGTGACAAGTATCTCTCCGCCACGGTCACCTTCGAGATCGTTGAAGGTCAGCAGTGGTACTATGGTGGAATGGAGGTCTACGGAAACACGATCTTCTCCGACGAGGAGATAGAGGATGCAAAGTCGATGAAGGTCGGTTCCGTCTTGAATCTGGAGGCCGTCCAGTCCTAATACAGCAAGATCGCCGACCTCTACTACAACGAGGGCTATATCTATAACGGAATGAGCGTCAATTCCGAGCGTGATGACACCACAATGTCAGTGAAATACACACTTGACATAACCGAGGGCCCCCAGGGCTTCATCGAGGACATAATCTTCACAGGCCTTGACAAGACCAAGGAATATGTCATGAGAAGAGAGCTGGAGATCAAGGCAGGTGAGGTGTTCTCCAAGGAGAAGCTCATCACAAGCGCACAGAACCTGTACAACACCGGTCTTCTTGCAAACCTCGACTATGATCTGATGTACGGCCAGACAGAGAACGGCGTCATCCTCAACTGGATGCTGGAGGAGGGCAACACCAAGGACATCCAGTTCGGTGCTACCTTCGGCGGAACCCTTAACTCATTCCCGATCTCAGCCTTCGTGCAGTGGAACGACCACAACCTCTTCGGAAGGGCAAAGGACCTGGGAATCAGCCTGACGCTCTCTCCTGACACCCAGTCATTGAACCTCTCCTTCGGAGACAAGTGGTTCAAGAACTACAGATGGGCCAACTCCTTCAGCTTTGGAGTTTCCCACTCAAAGTATGACGGAGAGCTTCAGCTTGGTGTTGGTGCCCCTTCCTACTACAACGGCAGAAACACTGACACATGGCCACTTGGATACTCAAGTGCAACTGAGTGGCTCAACGCCAACAAGGAGTATCCATCAAGCAAGAACCTGATGAGCTATGATCTTCTGACATACTCACTCGGATACAACACAGGCTACACCTTCATCTTCCCGATCGGCCGTCTGACGGTCTCAGGTGGAGCATCGGTCAGCCTGAACAAGGCTTTCTACGACGACATCTACATGCCGTTCGAGAAGCTGATCTACAAGTACGGCCAGAGATGGCAGTTCTCAAACAAGATATCCTTCGGTTTCCAGTGGGATGGAAGAGACTACGTCACCAACACCACAAAGGGCTATGTCCTGAGTGCCTCGATGACATACGCCGGAGGTATCCTGGGTGGTCTTTCGAACTACATCAAGGTCAACGGAAGTGCTGCGGGCTATCTCAAGCTCTTCTCGTTCAAGAACAAGGAGGACGAGACCAAGAACATCATGCTCTGCGCATCAACCTCGGTCAGCTACATGCTCAAGCAGTTCTACAACTACGAGGCGAACGGCTGGAACTGGTACGATCCGAAGCTCGGAGCCACAAAGTATGAGATGCTCTACATCGATGGTATGACCATCGGTCGTGGATTCAGCACTGTCATCGACCAGGCCTTCCTCTGGGACAACATGCTGGAGCTGAGCTACGTCCTGGTCAAGAACGTCGTCCAGGCAGAGGCCTTCGTGAGTGCCACAGCCGTCAACGACGAGCTTTCCGACATCAAGAACGGCATGAACTGGTACTTCGCCACAGGCTTCGGTCTCAAGCTCAAGATCTCAGGCTTCCCGCTTGGTCTGTATCTTGTCAAGAATGCAACCTACAGGTTCGAGGGAACTGACACAACAAGGTCCTTCAACTGGCTTGGAGGCTCCTATTTCCATGGAAAGAGGGACACGAGCGGCATGAGCCTGGTCCTTGCAATCTCATTGAGTCTTATCTAAGGGGTGATGTTTTGGCTGAAACCCCTTTGATGAAGCAATATCGCGAAATGAAGAAAGAGCACTCTGACATGGTGCTCTTTTTCCGTGTTGGCGACTTCTATGAGATGTTCGACAACGATGCCCGCGAGGTCTCGGCTCTGCTGAACCTCACCTTGACACACAAGGGCGATGACCCAATGTGCGGAATCCCTTACCATGCAGCCAAGAACTACATCAAGAGGCTGCTGGATGCGGGCAAGAAGATTGCAATCTGCGAGCAGATGGAGCTTTCGGAGAACTCGAAAACCCTTGCAAGAAGGGAGGTTGTCAGAATCGTCACCCCTGCCACTGTTGTGGACGAGGACCTGCTTGACGACCGCTCCTTCAACTACATAGTCTGCTTCTTCAGCCAGTTC
Organism: Sphaerochaeta sp.; assembly: GCA_003456855.1. Lineage (GTDB taxonomy): Bacteria > Spirochaetota > Spirochaetia > Sphaerochaetales > Sphaerochaetaceae > UBA9732. The sequence continues at coordinate 1,828 of DMOO01000172.1, read as the reverse complement.
ATGGCTTTCTGCGACGTCTCGACAGGTGATTTCCACCTACGGGCCCTGGACGGCAAGAACAGGGTGCAGTCTGTTCGCTCGGCACTTGAGCAGATCGCTCCAAGGGAGATGCTGGTCTGCGAGGACGAGTACTTCCTGGACTACGACTTCAAGAACGTCATTGACACCTATCCGGCGATGGTGACCAAGCTCGCCCCCTGGTATTTCACGCAGAAGAACTGCTACAAGCTTCTCTGCGAGCAGGCCAAGGTCAAATCCCTTGCCGCCTATGGAATCAAGGAGAACGACAGGATAGTCTGCCCTGCAGGCGCCCTGATCAGATACATAACAGAGACCTCGAAGAGCTCGGTGAGCCACCTTACAGACTACAAGGTGGACCATGAGGAGACCTATGTCAGCATGGACGAGAGTTCCAGAAAGAACCTGGAGCTGTTTGCATCACTGTTTGACGGTTCCTCAAGGTATTCGCTCTTCGACACCATCAACCGCACAAGGACAAGCGGTGGAAGCCGCCTTCTGAAGAACTGGATAGCTTTCCCGATCAGAAGCCTTGAGCAGATCAATGCCAGACAGGCCTGGGTGAAGTACTTTGTCGATGACAACTCGGAGCTCAATAGGGTCAGAGAGGCGCTTTCCGGGGCCATGGATCTTAACAGGCTGGTCACCAGAGTGCTTCTTAAGAGGGCGGTGCCTCATGACCTTGTGGGCATAAAGCAGACTATCGGAAGCTTCTTCAATCTGATCTCCGCCAATCCTGAGCGCTATTTCACGCTTCTGGAGACCTCGATGGACCAGGAGGCGCTGTCAGCCTGCGCCAATCTGATGAACGAGATCGACATTGCAATCAACGACCAGTGCCTTGGACAGTTTCAGGTGGGTCAGGTCATTCTTCCTGGCTATGATGAGATTCTGGACCAGAAGAGGGCGCTTCGTGACCATGGAGACATGGTTCTGAAGGAGTATCTTGAGCAGGTCAAGGTTGAGAGCGGACTTACAATCCTGAAACTCGGCTATAACAGAATCTTTGGCCATTACCTCGAGGTCCCCAAGGGACAGGTCTCAAAGGTACCAGATTACTTCTACAGAAAGCAGACGCTGGTCAACGGCGAGAGATTCACCACAGACCAGCTGATGCAGTACGAGAAGGACATCCTTCAGGCTGAGGCACAGACGGAGGAGAGGGAGAGGGAGCTCTACGAGAAGATCCTGGACACTGTTCTTGATCTTGAACAGAATCTCAACTCGATTGGTCATTTCCTCAACAACATCGATGTCTATCAGAGTCTTGCAACCCTTGCAGTCGACTCGAATTACACCTGTCCTGAGGTCACGGAAGAGGATGTTCTGGAGATCAAGGACGGCCGCCATCCTGTGGTGGAGAAGCAGCTTGGCCCTGGCCAGTTCGTCGCCAACGGTCTGGACATGAGCACAAGGTTCTGCCTGATAACAGGACCTAACATGGCCGGCAAGTCCACATATCTCAGGCAGAATGCACTTATAATCCTGCTTGCACACATTGGAAGCTTCGTTCCTGCCTCATCGGCCAAGATAGGCATCGTTGACAAGATCTTCTGCAGAGTAGGCACCATGGACAACTTAGCCAGAGGCGAGTCCACCTTCCTTGTCGAGATGCAGGAGGCTGCCTTCATCCTGAGGAACTGCTCAAGGAGATCCTTTGTCATTGTTGACGAGATCGGGCGTGGAACCAGCACCCAGGACGGCATGTCAATTGCCTATGCCATAATGAGAAACCTCATTGCCAAAGAGGCAAAGACACTCTTCGCTACACACTACCATGAGCTTACGATGCTGGACACCTCCGGAATAA
>DMOO01000231.1 GCA_003456855.1 Sphaerochaeta sp. | reverse complement strand
TAGTCGAACTGCTGCTCCGCCTTGATTCCAAGGCGCTTGAGCTCGTTCTCCCATCTGTTGAGGTTGCGTTTCTTCCAGTTCCCGTAGGCTCTCTTCACGACGATGCGGCCTCTGGTGGAGACCTCTGTCATTATTGCATCGAGCTTCTGGAGCTGGGTGTTGTCCGCATCAATGAGTATTGCGATTTTATAGGTATCGTTCATAGTTTAAATATAGAGTAATAAATCGTGTTTTGCAAAGTGTCAGAGTACCTTCTCCAGGAAGGTCTTTAGTCTGTCAGTCTGAGGATGCTCGAAGATATCCTCCGGAGTGCCTTCCTCGACGATCTTTCCGTCAGCCATGAAGACGACTCTCTTTCCGACCTCTCTGGCGAATCCCATCTCATGGGTGACTATCACCATGGTCATTCCACTCTGGGCAAGCTCCGTCATAACACTGAGAACCTCTCCGACCATCTCCGGGTCGAGTGCTGATGTGGGCTCGTCGAAGAGCATGACCTCAGGCTCCATCATCAGTGCACGGACTATTGCGACCCTCTGCTTCTGTCCGCCTGAAAGCTGGATCGGGTAGGCATCTGCCCTGTCCTCGAGACCTACACGCTTGAGTAGCTGCATGGCCTTCTCGGTGGCTGCCGCCTGGTCCATGTTGTTGACCTTCATGGGGGCCAGGATCATGTTCTGGAGAATCGTCTTGTGAGGGAAGAGGTTGAAGTGCTGGAACACCATTCCCATCTTCCTTCTGCGCTCATCGATGTTGAGCTTCACCTTCTTGCCGTCCTTGTCGATGTAGTGCTTCTTGGTGATGTCCACTCCATCTACGACAACAGAGCCCGATGTCGGGATCTCGAGGAGGTTCAGGCATCTCAGGAAGGTGGACTTTCCGCTTCCTGAAGGTCCGATGACAACTACGACGTCACCCTTGTTGATTGAGTATGAGACGTTGTCCAGAGCCTTGAGCTCTCCGTTGTAGAAGTGTTTGCAGAGATCGGTTACCTTGATCATTTCAGCGTTTGTCGCCACGGCTCATCCTCCTTTCAAAGTATGCGATGATCTTGCTTGTAGGGAACGTCAGGCAGAAGTAGACCGCCGTTGCAATCAGAAGAGGCTCGGCGATCCTGTAGGTTGCACCCTTTGTGGAGGCAACGGCGTACATGATCTCCTGTACACCGATGGTGTAGCAGATCGAGGACTCCTTGATGATTGTGACGAACTCGTTGGCAATTGCCGGCAGGATGTTCTTGATGGCCTGTGGAAGCACAATGTCGAACAAAGTCTGCTTGGAAGAGAGTCCCAAGGACCTCGCTGCCTCAGTCTGTCCAATGTCGATTGACTGGATTCCGGCCCTGATTATCTCTGAGAGATAAGCTCCCGAGTTCATGGACAGAGCCACGACTCCAGGGAAGAACCTCTCGAATCTGATGAAGCCGAAGATCTTGAAGGATGGAAGACTCACCTTGGCGAACACCACGTAGTAGATGATGAACAGCTGCACGAGCATCGGCGTTGCCCTGAAGAGCTCGACGTATGCTGTGGCGAACCATGAAAACGGCTTCACCTTCGACATCCTCATGAGTGCAAGAATGAGGGCGAGGACAAAGCCGAAAAGAACTGTCAGGGCTGATAGTGACAGTGTACATATCAGCCCTTGCTCAAACAGTTGAATATATTGCCAGGTCTTGGCGAATCCCGCTGCGGATATCATCAGATGATCCTCAGTTGATCAGACCTTCGATGATGTTGCCGGTTGCCTGCTCGTTGGCCTTTGCAACGAAGGCTGCCATGCTGCCGTCTGCGAGAGCGGCTGCGATTGCCCTGTTGACTCCCTCGAGAAGTGCCAGGTTGCCCTTTGCGACTCCAACGACTGAGCCCTCTGCATCATATGGGACATCAAGGACGATTGCCAGATCAGGGTAGTTTGTCTGATAGGACTGGGCTACGACTGTCTCGATGTATGCTCCGTCGATCTTTCCTGAGAGAAGTTCGGCGATGATGTCAGTGACCTTTGCAAGGGAGATTATGTCGGCGTTCGGAGAGAACTCCTGGGCAAGTCCGACCTGGATGGAACCGATCTGGGCTCCGATCTGGTAGGCCTTGTTGTTTGTGTCCTCAAGGCTCTTGAACTTGTCAGCGTTTGCCTTTGTTGTGACGAAGGACTGTCCGCCTGTGTAGTAGACTGATGAGAACTCCATTGCCTCAGCTCTCTCCGGGGCTGGGGAGTAACCTGCCATTCCCATGTCGACGTTCTTGTTCTGGACTTCCATGATTGTTCCGTCGAAGTCCATCGGGATGACATCGAGCTCGAGTCCGAGGTAGTCGGCGATGTACTGTGCGAGGCTCATGTCGAAACCTGCGAGGGAAGGTGTTCCATCGTCTGCGATTGCATAGAACTCGTAAGGTGCAAAGTCAGGTGATGTTGCCACTGTGAGCTTGCCGGCGCTGATTGTCTTGATTGCGCCCTTGAGCTCGTCAAGGCTCATTGCTGAATAGTCGACGTCTGCAGGTGCTGCAGCCTCGGCTGCTCCTGAAGCGAAGATCGGCATGCAGATTGCTGCGATTATAAGGATTATAGCTAGTTTCTTCATGTTGTAACTCCTATGATTGTCTGTTGTTGGCACGATACTGGCATTTTTATTCAAATATGTCCATAGGTTTTTGAAATAAAATTGAATTTTCTTACGTTTTTGTAAAATATAAAGCTGAATTATGCATAATTTATGCATTGAAAACAAACCATTATGCAAGTTTTTCTCCAAGGTTGACCTTTCAGGAGTACCTGGTCCAATTTCTATCGCACTGTTGCAATCCAATCCGAAACAGATACGAGAGGTATAATAATATTCTCATTGATATCGAAAGTATCTTTATTTCTGAGAATGTCCTCATTAATATACTGAAAGTAGAAAGAGGTATACACTATGGATATAAAAATAGCTGAGAATATTCGTACCTTCAGAAAACAGAGAGGTCTTACCCAAGAGAAACTGGCCGAGGTCCTTGGTGTAACAACCGGAGCCGTCCACAAGTGGGAGGCAGGAATGTCCATACCTGAACTGGGGCTCATCGTGGACATGGCTGATTTTTTCGATGTGTCCGTCGATGCTCTTCTTGGCTACCAGATGAAGGACAACCATGCCGATTCTGCTCTCAAGAGAATCAGTGAGTACACCAGAACAAGGAACAAGGAGGCCCTTGTCGAGGCGGAGAAGGCCCTGAAGAAGTACCCTAACTCCTTCGAGGTTGTCCACAGCTGTGCAAAGACCTATCTCATCTTCGGGTCCGGTGGCCATAAGGAAACAGATTTGCGCAGAGCCCTTGAGCTTCTGAAGCAGTCCAGACTTCTGGTTTCACAGAACAAGAACCCTGAGATGAATGAGTTCACAATCTACGGGGAGATGGCGGAGGCATATCTTCTGCTTGGAGATAAGGAGAAGAGCGTCGAGCTTATGAAGAAGCACAACCTTGGAGGAATGTTCTGTGACTCGATTGCCGTGAATCTCACACTCCATCTGAAGCGCTATGAAGAGGCAAAGCCATTCCTCTCGGAATCACTTCTGAAGAGTGTGGCCACCTTGGTCAACACAGTATTCGGCTATGCATTGGTCTACTTCTCTCAGGGTGAATACGATTCCGCTAGGGACATAATCAACTGGGGTCTGGAGATTCTATATGGACTTAAGACAGACAGTGAGGCCAACGTGCTGGACAAGATGTTCTGTCTTCTTATGACGCTCCTGGCCAATGCCCAGATCAGATCCGGTAATGTCTCCGAGGCTACGGACACCATGAGAAAGATAGGTGAGATCGTGAGGGTCTTTGATGCCAATCCGGACTATGAGGTCTCTTTCCGTTTTATGGCAACCCCTGAGAGGGGACGCCTGTATGACAGCCTCGGAAACACAGCTGCTGAGAGTGTGGAGAACATCCTGAGCAGCATAGAGGCAGATGACCTTCTTATTATATGGAAAGAGGTGATGAAGGCCGAAGAGTAATGTCTTCACTGTGAGAAACTTCAGACTTGTCTATTTTGGAGCCCTGGTTTCTGAACTGGGGACGGTCCTCTATAGCTTTGCAGTCAGTTTCTACATTCTGGAGATAACAGATAACAACGCCTTCCTGCAGGGGCTTTACCTTGCACTTTGCGGAGTTGTCCTTCTTTGCATCACACCGATAGGCGGGGTGCTTGGCGACCGCTACAACAAGGCCGCCATCATGTCAATCTGCGATTATCTGAAGGGAGCCATAATTATCCTTGCCACCATTGGCATGCTGATGCTCAGGACAGAAAGGGAGCATCTTGTGATTCTGTTCATGTGCTCTGCAGGCTTTGCGGTGACCACGCTGTTCATGCTTCTGAGCAGGGAAGTGGGCAACATCTGATTCTTTTGCTATATTCAAGGCATGAATAAAAAGAAGGGAACACAAACACTCATTCTGATTCTGATTGCAATCTCTCTGGCACTCTGCTCCTGCAGGACGGCGGAGAAGCAGCCCAAGCAGTACGATGTCGACTACTCTCTGAGCACATTGCTCATCATGTTGGAGGACAAGTCGGATACCGAAGCGATCAACTCCATGTTTGACAAATACGACATCACGGTGATCTACGACTACGAGAACTTCATGATGTATGCAGTGAGTCTGGGCCATCAATATACTCCAATGGAGCTCGATGCTCTGATAGAGAAACTTGAGAATGAGGAGCTTGTGGTTGCGGTCAACAAGGACTACATCTACAGCATCGATCCGATAACATTCTGATTGACTGCAGAGTTGGTCTAAATTACCATGAATCGAAGGTTTTAACATGGAAGAAGCTGTTTCAAGACTTAAAGGAAAACTGATCGTCTCATGCCAGGCCCTGCCGAACGAGCCTTTGCATTCTTCGTTCATCATGTCCAGGATGGCCGTGGCTGCGAAGGAAGGTGGGGCCAGTGGAATAAGGGCGAACACCAAGGAGGACATCGCCGAGATCAAGAAGGCGGTGGACCTTCCTGTCATAGGCATAGTCAAGCGCGACTATGCAGACAGCCAGATATACATAACCCCGACCATGAAGGAGATACGGGAGCTTATGGAGGTCGGACCTGAGATCATAGCAATTGACGCCACAGACAGACCCCGTCCGGAAGGAAAGACATTGGATGAATTCTTCCAGGAGATAAAGGCCGAGTATCCGGACCAGCTTCTGATGGCAGACTGCTCGACCTATGAGGAGTGCATCCACGCCGATGAGCTGGGCTTCGATTTCGTGGGGACGACCATGATAGGCTACACTCCCGAGAGCCAGGGTCTGAAAATAGATGCCGATGACTTCAAGATCCTTCGCGATGTGCTGGCAAATGTCAAGCATCCAGTCATATGCGAGGGCAACATAGACAGTCCACAGAAGGCACGAAGAGTCCTTGATCTAGGATCATACTGCGTTGTCGTGGGAAGCTCCATCACCAGACCTCAGCTGATTACGAAGAAATATGTGGAGGCCATCGAGGCATGAGAAAATACGCGTGCTTTGACATCGGAGGGACTGCCATAAAGTATGGAGTACTCACAGAGAAGGCAGAGATACTGTTCTCGTCAACGATGCCCACAGAAGCCGAGAAAGGTCCTGAAATCTGGATGATGAACATTGTCCAGGCTGTCAAGGATATGCAAAGCAAGGAGACCATCGAAGGCATCTGCATATCATCCTCAGGCATGATCGACCCCCAGAAGGGCACGGTCGTCTTCGCACTTCCTCAGATTCCAGACTACACTGGCTTTGACATCAAGACCTTCATGGAGAAGCGTTGCAAGCTTCCATGCGAGGTCGAGAACGATGTCAACTGCATGGTCCTTGCAGAGAGCCTGTCAGGGGCAGGGAAAGGCTGCAAGTCGGTGCTTGGTCTTGCCATAGGCACCGGGGTGGGCGGAGGCTTCACCCTTGACGGCAAGCTTCTCCATGGCTCCAGCTTCAGCGCCTGCGAGGTCGGCTACATCCGAATCGGTGACAGTGACCTTGAGCACCTTGCCTCCACCACAGCGCTCTGCAGGAAGGTTGAGACCTTGAAGGGAGACCCATGCGGATCCTGGAACGGGAAAAATGTGTTTGAAAAGGCAGAGCAGGGAGACCAGGACTGCAAGAAGGCCATCGACCAGATGGCCGACAACCTGGCACAGGGACTTGGAGTCCTATCCTACATCCTGAACCCTGAGGTCATAGTCCTCGGCGGCGGTGTCATGGCCCAGTCTTCACTGATCGAGAAGGTCAGATCCCTCTATCCGAAATATGTCAAACCCATCATATCAGAGCACACGGATATAAAGGCCGCAGCCTATGGAAACGAGGCCGGAATGATCGGTGCCCTGTACCATTTCCTTCAGACCCGTTAGGGCCAAGTTCGAAAATCTCTTTTTTCTCTGTTAAATTTTAGTATCCATGGTATCATGAATACACCCTTTCAGGAGGGTGGAGGGATATGATGAAAAAAACATTTCTGTTCGTTCTTGTGATTTCAATGCTTTTCTCCCTTGTGTCCTGCAAATCAGCAGAGGTCGAGGAGGAGCCTGTTGTCGAAGTCGTAGAGGTTGAACCAGTGGTTGATGAACCTGTAATCGAGGAGCCTGTCGAACAGCCAACTCCTGTGGATGTTGATGTCAAGGGTCTTGCCGGAGCAGCTATCCCTGGAGTCCTTTATCAGCTTCAGGAAGGTGAACCTGTCATCAGAGGAATCTCCCTAACCGGAAACCGAGCCACCATGGAACTGGCAGAACCAAGCACAGAGAACATCCGTTTCATATTCGAACTGAACGAGTGGATCGGCATCTATGTTGACACCGACCAGGTTGAAGGTCTCTCTGCACGCCTTGTCAAGCATGAGGAGGACAGCTCCGTATACACTGCAGCGTACTTCGATGAGGCTGTGGTCTATGCTTATTGCGATATTTTCAAACCCGAACAGGACGGAGACGTCTGGGGCGAAATCAATGTCTCTGAAGACGAATCGACAGGTTTCTACGACCTTGTCTTCGTTAACAATGAGGACAACATGCCGCTGGCTTACATAATCCTGGACTTCTTCAAGATGACAGAACTCGAGAGATACTCTGAGAGCCAGCTCTCCCAGATAATGGCGGACATCATAGCTGCCGGGGTGAAGTAATACATTACATATTGATAATGACCAATTGGAGACCAGCCGGAAGGTTGGTCTCATCGAAGTGGAAGTTGTACAGAAGAGAAATAGATGAGTTGAAATCCAAAGACTAACCAGTGAAATTATTAGTTGCAATTATGAGAAAGAGGTTTATCTTTGTTTTAAGGCGGTTGTGAAGAGAAATGGAAAACAATAAAAGAAAGCTCCGTGGCATTGCCATTCTGTCTTCGGTAATCATCATTTCCTTGGTCTTGATTTACGTGTTTGTCAAAAAAGCAAAACCTGACACCCTTGGTTTCATCTGGCTTTTTTCTGGAATTGCTCTGATCTTTTTTGAATTCATCACCCCTTTCTTTTTTGCACTCCCTTTCGGAGTGGGATGTTTGGTTGCGGTTATACCAAATCTGTTCAGAGCTGAAATTCTAGTTCAGGTTCTTGTTTTCTTCGGTGCGTCATTAATAGTCTGGGTGATAATTGGGTTTATGCATTCTTCATCCAAAGACTCGAATAAAGGAAAGCAACTCAATGGAGAAGAGATGATTGGCGCTTCAGGTTGTGTGACTGAGCCGATCATACCACCTATGAAAGGAAGGGTGTATCTAAAAGGAAATACATGGGCCGCATCATCTGAAACTCGGATTGAAAAGGGGAAGGAGGTTGTTGTGGTTTCAATGGAAGGAATAACGGTTTTTGTAAAGGAGAAGAATAGATGAATCAATTTCTTAATGATTATGGTCTGTTTGTTGCTGTTGGAGCGATTTTTATTTTCATAATAATAATCATTGTCAAGTCGATCGTATTGGTTCCTCAGTCATATGCTGTTATTATTGAAAGGTTCAAAAAATACAAGAAAACTCTCCATTCTGGAGTGAACTTTGTTTTTCCTTTCATTGATCATCGTAAAAAGGCTGTTTTTCAGATTAGATCACAGAGTGTGGAATCCAACAGGTACGGTAGACATAGCCAAACACTGATAGACATCAGAGAACAGATGCTTGACTACGAGACCCAGAAGGTTATAACAAAGGATAATATCACCTTGAAAGTCGATCCGCTTCTGTATTTCCAGATTGTTGATGTCGCGAAAGCGGTTTACGAAGTCTCCAATTTCCCCAATGCCATTGAACAACTCACAAAGACAGCGCTTAGAAATACAATAGGCGCTCTGGACCTTGATCAAGTGCTTTCTGCAAGAGACCAGATGAATGAACAACTCAGAAAGAGTCTTGATGAGGCCACTGACAATTGGGGTGTGAAAGTGACAAGGGTCGAGCTTCAGGAGATAGAGCCGCCTGAAAGCATTATGGAAGACCTTGAAAAGCAGATGAAGGCTGAAAGAGAGAGAAGGGCACAGGTTCTGGCGGCTGAAGGTTTGAAGCAGAAGCAGATACTTGAGTCCGAAGGTGAAAAGCAGTTCAAGCTCAATATTGCCGAGGCTGAGAAGAATGCCATTATTGCCAAATCAGAGGCTGAGAGGACTGCTCTGATAAACAAGGCTGAGGCAGAACGACAGGCGATTCTGTTAAAGGCTGAGGCTG
>DMOO01000198.1 GCA_003456855.1 Sphaerochaeta sp. | reverse complement strand
GGCTACTGCTTCCAGGTCTGTCCGACAAAGGCCCTTGAGGTGGATGCGGCCGGTATCCTCAAATCCGCATTCGAGGAGAGGTGAGATGGCCGTACGTGTACTTCTCTGCGGAATGGGTGGCTATGGCGAGAACTACGTCAAGGAGTACCTTGAAAGGGATGTCCTTGGTTCTGTCCTTGCAGCCGTAGCAGATCCGTTCGCCTCCAGAAGCCCTCTCTTCTCCGCTGTCAAGGAGAAGGGCATCCCCGTCTGCAACTCGATGGATGACTTCTTCGCAGATGGAGGGAAGGCGGATCTGGTGGTTGTATCCTCGCCGATCCACACGCACTTCCCATACATAATGGGGGCTCTCTCATATGGATGCAACGTCCTTACAGAGAAGCCTGTCTGCTTTGATGAGGAGCACTTCGACAGGATGATGGAGAAGAGCCGTGAGACCGGACTTTTCGTTGCAGTCGGGTATCAGCTCTGCTTCTCTCGTGATGTGCTTGCAGTCAAGAGGGATGTCCTTGACGGCAGATACGGCAAGGCTATCAGGATGAAGACCCTGCGCCTTATGCGCAGAAACGATGTCTATTACGGCAGATCCTCATGGGCTGGAGCCGTTCGCTGCGGAGGGGAGCTTGTCTATGACTCTCCGTTCACCAATGCCTGTGCACATCAGTTCCAGAACATGGTATTCCTTCTTGGCAAGACCATGGAGGAGAGCGCATCGGTGGTCTCATGTGAAGGAGAGCTCATAAAAGTGAGGCCCACAATAGAGAACTGCGACACTGCTCAGCTGAAGTTCATCACGGATGAAGGTGTTGAGCTCTTCTACTATGCCTCACATGCAGTCGATGAGACCAAGGTCGGTCCAATCTGTGAATATGAGTTCGAGAAGGGGACCATACGCCAGGTCCAGGATGGGTTTGTGGGTACGTTGAACGACGGCACGGTCATCGACTACAGAGCTCTGGACAAGGGCGAGAGGATGGAGAAGCTCTGGGAATGCGTCAGGTGCATAGAGGAGCACAGGACTCCTGTCTGCACGCTCAGGACCTCACGCTCGCATACAAAGGCCGTTCTCATGGCTCAGGCAAGGGGTGTCAGGGACCTGTCCTCCCTTGCCGAGAGGAAGACGGATGACAAGGGGAGCTTCTACTACACGCTTGAGGCTCTCAGCAGGAATCTAATGGATGCTTATGCGCAGTGGCGCATTGCAGATATCTGAAATCAAATTGTGGTCAGCCACAAAAAAAGGAGACGAAAATGAAAAAAGCATTTTTGGTTTTATTAGCTGTTCTCATGCTTGCTGCTCCTGTATTCTCACAGGCGGCTCAGGAGACCAAGGCATCTTCCGGCCCGGACGAGCTCACATACTGGGCAACTCTGAACGCAGCCATCACTGCCAACAGCTTTGATGAGCTTCCGTACTGGCAGGAGCTGATGGCAAGGACCAACACAAAGGTCACTTTCCAGCACGTCGCAGCCAACAACAACGTTGATGAGGCATTTGCTGTTCTCACAGCATCACGCAAGTCAATGCCGGACATCATCGAGTATCAGTGGATCAAGTATGCAGGTGGTCCTCAGAAGGCAATCGAGGATGGCGTCATCATCGCACTGAACGACTATCTCGACTATGCACCTAATCTCAAGAAGTTCCTTGAGACACATCCGGACATCGCCAACATGGTCAAGACGGATGAGGGCAACTACTACTGCTTCCCGTTCCTCAGAGGTGAGAGCTACGAGAACAACGCTCTGCTCTACACAGAGGGCTGGGTCTACAGAACTGACCTCCTTGCAAAGGCCGGCGTCGATGCAATCCCGGAGACTCCGGATGAGCTCTATGACGCCCTTGTGAAGATCAAGGAATCCGGTCTGGTCGAGTGGCCGATCGCCATCAGAAGCGACCACATCAACAGAGTCTTCGGCCCTGGCTTCGACTCATGGGGAGAGAACGGCGGCTTCTATGTCGACAACGGCGTCGTCAAGAGCGGTCTGATCGAGCAGAATCGCTATGACTACCTGGTCTACCTCAACAAGCTCTATTCAGAGGGACTTCTCTACGACGACTATCTGACTCTGGACAAGAAGGGAATGGGCAACCTGATCCTCAACTCCACAACAGCCATCGGATATGCTCCTGGCGGAAGCGGAATCGGAACATGGCTCCCTCAGATGCAGAAGGCTGACCCGACTGTCACAATGTCATCAGCAAAGCCTCTCTCACCTGTCAAGGGCAGACTCGCAATGTTCGCAAAGATGGACACCATCTACTCCAACGCCGGTGCTTCAGCTGCAATCACATCCAACTGCAAGAACATCGAGGCCGCAATGAGACTTCTTGACTACCAGTACAGCGAGGAAGGCCACATGCTCGCCAACTATGGTATCGAGGGTGTCTCATACGAGATCGTCAATGGTGAGCCAGTCTATCTTCCAGAGGTTCTCGCTGACAACGGAACCCTCTCATCAGAGAAGGCTTGGAAGTACATGAGATTCACAATCAACGGACCGTTCGTGCAGGAGCCAAAGGCACAGAAGTTCTACTATGCAGTTCCTGAGCTTCAGGAGGCTCTCGAGCTCTGGGCCCAGACAACATACGGCGAGCATGACATCTCACTGGTCACAGTGTCCTCTGAGCACGCAGACGAGTATGCCAGAATCGTCAACGATGTTGGCACATATGCAAAGGAATGGGAGAACAAGTTCATCACAGGCGTAACTCCAATCAACGAACAGACATTCGCTGAGTACCAGGCCGGCCTGAAGGGTCTGAAGATCGAGCAGGCAATCGCTTGGAGACAGGAAGCCTACGACAACTACATCTCAAGATAAGCTCTGATATCTTGTGTTTCTGGTGGGGTGGCCGGTTTCGGCCATCCCACATTTTGCGGAGAGGAGAGAAATTATGAAACCAATGGATCAGCTGAGAGGCGTGCTCAAACCCGCTTTCAGTGAGCTCTCGGGAAAGGAGCTTCTGCGTCATTTCGCTGAGAGGACCGACCCCGTCTACCTTTTCGATGCGTCGGAAGCCGCGGAGATCAAGGATGACAGGATCCTTGAGGATGCGCAGAAGGTCATGGACCACGACATCTTCGGTCACAAGTTCAACGGACCCATAGACTGGATGTTCAACCCGACCACCGAGACAAGCCGTGACAATGAATGGTCATGGTCTCTTTTCCGCACCATCTACTGGCAGCCGCTTGCCAGGGCCTACGCCAAGACGAAGGACGAGAAGTACACAAGGGAGTTCCTGTCAGAGCTCCATTCCTTCCGCAAGGCCTGGCCTGCCGACGAGTTCATCAAGGACACCACATTTGTTCCCAAGCAGCCGTTCCCCGGTACTGCCTGGAGGACGATAGAGACCGGAATCAGGGTCTACACCACCTGGCTTCCAGTCTTCGAGATCTTCCGTAAGTCCGATGTCTGGACCGAGGATGACCCTGCAGAGTTCCTGCTGGGTATCAGGGACCACGCCCTGTTCCTGATGGGACACTATTCGAACCATGACAGATCCTCCAACTGGCTGAGCATGGAGACGAGCGCCTTGCTCCAGATCTCTATAATGTTCCCTGAGTTCCAGGAAGCCGGACAGTGGTTCGACACAGCCTACGGACGTGTGATGCACGAGGTGCGCTACTGCTTCTCCGACAACGGAGTGCACATGGAGAAGACACCTATCTATCACATGGTCGCGTCAATAGCATTCGCACAGGCCATTGTGCTGTGCGACAAGAACGGAATATTTGTTCCGGACTACGCCTGGGAGGTCATCCGCAGGAGCGCCAAGTACATCTGCTCGCTCTTCAAGCCTGATCTCTCAACTCCTATGATAGGGGATGCTGATCGCGATGATCTGACATCAAGGCGTGCGGACACCTCGATATACGAAGGGATGAACCTCTCGTTCTTCCCTGATGACCTGAACGAGCTTCGGGCCTACATGAACTGGATGTACAGACTCTTCGGGGACGAGGAGTTCAGATATTTCGGAAGTCTGAGGAAAGAGGGCGCAGAGCCTGCATCACTGGACTTCAAGTACTCGGAGGAGGGCGTCTATGTGATGCGCTCAGGTTGGGGCAGTGATGCCGACTACCTCTGCACGCACTCGACGCAGCTTGAAAGGGGCGAGAGGTCCACACACTCGCACAACGACAGCATGCACGCCGAGGTCACGCTCTGCGGAGAGGATGTGCTTGTGGACTGCGGAAGATACATCTACAGGTCCTCGGTCTGGAAGGACTGGAGAGCCTACTTCGTGTCGGCTCTGGCACACAACACGCTGTACTGCGATGACCATGAGCTTGGTGCGATCCCGGGTGTGGACAGGGTGCGTGGAGTGCGCTGCCTCTGCCATTTCTTCGGTGACGTAGAAGGTCTGAAGATGATTGACCTTGAGCACAACGGCTATGCATACCTGCCGGATCCTGTCTTCCACAGAAGGAAGCTGATCATGGTTCCAGGCTCCGTAGCAGTCCTGATTGACTATGTCGATGGTCCTGCCAAGGCCGAACATGACTTCAGGTTGATGTACAACTACAACACCGCCGATGTTGCCATTTCAGGTTATAAAACAGATTACATTTCCAAGAACGGAATGAAATTCACCACTGATTTCGCCTCTGACGTCAAGTTCGAGCCTAGGCTTCTCTGTGGAAGCGAGGACCCGAAGGGTGGCTGGATCAGTTACGGCTATCCTGTGAGGGAGCCTATCGGACAGGTCACCATGGCCTACAACGGAAAGGCCCCGTTCACGGCTGTCACCGTTGTGAAGAGAGAGGACGACAAGGCCTGTGCCCGCCTTGATGGCAGGGATGTGGTCCTGGAGACTGCAGCTGGCAAGTGGAGAATTAGGAGAGAAGGAGTTGAAAGGCTATGAGATTCGGTCTTTGCACTGACATAAGGAACGTCCTGGAGGTCCAGGAAGTTGGTTTTGACTATGTTGACGGCAAGCTCAACCAGTTTGCACTGTGGTCACAGGAGGACTTCGATGCTGTGCTTGAGAAGTTCAGGCAGGCTTCCATAAAGATGGAGCGATGCTCCCTTCTGTTCCCTAAGACCATGGTGGTCATCGGAGAGAAGTACAATGAGGCTGAGATGCGCTCATACCTTGAGAACGCCTTCACCAGAATGGATGCACTTGGATGCAGGCTTGTCGTCTTTGGAAGCGGCAAGAGTCGCGTGGTCCCTGAGGGGATGAAGTGGCAGGATGCCTACAGGCAGCTTGTCGCCGTTACCAAGATCATCGGTGAGATTGCCGCGAAGCATGGCATCTGCGTTGCAATCGAGCCTCTTAACAGAGCGGAGACGAACTTCATCAACAGTCTTGCAGAGGGTGCCGCCCTCCAGGCTGACGTCGACATGCCGAACGTGGGTCTTCTGGCAGACGCCTACCACATGTGGCAGGAGAACGAGGACATGAACAGGATCATAACCTGCTCACCGTTCATGCACACCCATATTGCACTCAGGGGAAGCAGAGCTTATCCTGTAGAGGCGAACGATGATGTGAAGACCTTCTTCGATCTGCTTCACAAGATTGGATATGACGGGACCCTCTCCATCGAGGGTAAGAGCGATGACTGGAAGGCCGACTCGGTGAAGGCCTTGGCTGTCATGAGAGGGCTGGACAGGGCCTGAGGCTTTTGGAGGATGACATGGACAAGGTGAGAATCGGAATTATAGGTTTCGGACATATGGGTGCCCAGCACTCGAACGCGCTTACAGCAGGGAAGGTCGACAACGCACAGCTTGCGGCAATCGCTGCCATCGATCCGAAGAAGATAGAGAAGGCAAAGGGTCTCTTCGGTGACAAGGTTGCATATTTCAATACTGCAGAGGATCTTATGAACAGTGGTCTAGTTGACGCTGTGATCCCTACATGCCCTCATTACTGGCATCCTGTGTATGGTGTCTATGCCCTTGAGCATGGACTGAACTACCTCTGCGAGAAGCCGGCCGGTGTCTACACCAATGCCGTCAAGCGCATGAACGAGGTCGCAGAGAAGTCCGGCAAGGTCTTCGGCGTGATGTTCAACCAGAGGACCAATCCTCTGTACCAGAAGGCACGTGACCTTGTGCAGGGCGGAGAGGTTGGAAGGATCCTCCACTGCCATTGGCTGATCTCCTCTTGGTTCAGACCTCAGTCCTACTACGACAACTCCGACTGGAGAGCAACATGGAAGGGTGAGGGCGGCGGTCTTCTGATGAACCAGAACCCGCACAATCTGGATCTGTGGCAGTGGATCTGCGGCATGCCATCAAGGGTCAAGGCCACGGTCTACTATGGAAAGTACAGGAACATAGAGGTCGAGGATGACGTCTATGCTCTGATGGAGTATCCGGACGGACACATCGGGACCTACATCACCACAATCGCCGATGAGCCGGGCTCCAACAGACTTGAGATCTCCGGAACCAGAGGAAAGCTTGTCGTCGAGCACGACACCATCACCTTCTGGAGAACCAGAGAGGACACCGATGACTTCCAGAAGCGCTTCAAGGGAGAGATCGGACATCCTGAGATCTGGAAGTGCGAGATCCCTGTGAAGGGCACATACACCTCACATTGTGGTATAATCAAGAACTTCTGCGATGCGATCCAGAAGGGGACACCTCTGCTTGCACCTGGCAGTGACGGAATCAAGAGCCTTGAGATAATCAATGCCATATTCATGTCATCCTGGACAGGCGGCGAGTGGGTTGACCTTCCGATAGATGCGGACAGATACGAGCAGATGCTCAGGGAAAGATGCGGCGGATCCTTCATGACTGAATGATTGCCAGCCGGAGGAAGGAGCTGCCTGATGGCAAGATCGGATGTAAAGAGAAGCTTTCTGCGGAGATGGATAATCTCCTATACCGCCTCGATAATGGTTCCCTTTCTGCTGTTCGTGGCCTTTGCACTGACAAGCGTCTATGTCATCAGGACATCGGTCGACAAGGCCAACAGGGCGGCGCTTTCCTCTGTGGAGAACGAGCTGAACTCGGCATTCAAGCAGGTGGATTCCATCTGCGATGTGGTCCTTCTGTCTGATTCGTTCAAGTCCCTGGGAAGTCTGAAAAGCATTCAGGAACTTGATCCCTACTCTCTGTACACCAAGACCCAGGAGATCTGGAGAATAGCCAGTTCAATGCCTTATATAGATGATTTTGTGCTCTATTCCCCTTCTTTGGACTATTATTTCTCAACCCAATACAACGGCAAGCTATCGGACCTTCAGAGAAATGACGTTCTTGGCATTCCCCCTGAGCTCCTGAGCCCCGGTCTGTTCAGCGAGGTCAGGACCTATACCCGCATAGAGGAGATAAGCTTCGAATCCGATGGCTACAGAAGCTCCTATCTCATGGTGTTCAGACCATTGAGCTTCGTCAGATCCAGCAACATCGGTGACTTCTGCGCGGTGGCCCTGATAAACATCTCAAGGATTCTCTCCCCTGAGCTTTCGGGTCTCTACGACATCCTTGTCTATGATGATGAGGCCCAAAGGCTTATCTTCGATTATGGGAACAATTTCTCATCCGACTATGTCACCGAGAACTTCGCGAAGATACCCTCCGGTTCAAGTCGTGGATTCGGCGGAAACATGGTTCTTTCGTCCCAGTCCTCGATGAACGGGATAAGGTTCTTCATCCTGACTGAGGAGAGGCAGTACTTCCAGGATCTCTACAGGATAATCCAGCTTGGCATCCTGCTGCTGGTGCTGACTGTAGTGATATCCATAGTCGTCACCCATAGGCTTGTCATGAGGCAGTGGAACTCATTCTCCACTGCGGTCAGGGCCACGGGTACGGATGTCTCCGACCTTTCCGCCTCGAAGACGCCTTATGACCCATTTGTCTCATCGGTGTCACGTCTCAAGAGGGAGAACAGGTCCCATGTTGTATCTGCTGTGGTCTACAACGAGGACTGCCAGTACAACGAGAAATCGCTTGAGGCTGTGGGAGTCTCCCTTGTACCCGGCTGCTTCGGCGTCCTTTTGGCTCAGCCCGCAGCCGAAGGCAGAGGCAAGGAACTTGACACAGGTGCTCTTGTTGCCGTCCCGTTCAGCTCTGAGTTCGGAATCTCCTTGTTCCTCAACGGAAGCGAAGAGGAGTTCTCTGCGCTTCTGGAGAGGGCTGAGGCCTCAGACTGGATTGAATACTGTGCAATGTCCAATCCTGTGCAGACAGTCCAGGATGTCCACAAGGCCTATCTTCAGGCTCTGAACATCATGAACTACAAACGTTCTGCATCCATTATGAGTTCCGGAGGGGAGGGCTTTGCCCTCTCCAATGCGGCCTTGGCTGA
>DMOO01000154.1 GCA_003456855.1 Sphaerochaeta sp. | reverse complement strand
CGTTGTAGGTCGCCCAGCCGAGTGCAAGCTCCGAGAGGTCTCCGGTTCCAATGACTATGCCGTTGTACATGTTGGCCATGTCCATCAAAACCTGGGTCCTTTCACGCGCCTGCGCATTCTCAAAGGTTACATCGTAGTTGCTCGGGTCCTGGCCGATGTCCTCGAAGTGCTTGCTGACCGACTCGCTTATGTCCACGACCTTCAGAGTGCAGCCAAGAAGCTCGACCATCTGCATGGCGTTGGTCTTCGTCCTCTGAGAGGTGCCGAAACACGGCATGGTGACGCAGATTATGCCCCTTCTGTCCAGATTCAGCATATCGAAGGTCTTCACGGTGACAAGAAGGGCAAGTGTGGAGTCCAGGCCTCCTGAGATTCCGATGACCGCGGTCTTGCACCTTATGTGGACAAGGCGCTGCTTCAGGCCAAGGCACTGCAGGGTGATGATCTCCTCTGACCTTGCATCCCTTGCAGGTCCGTCCTCAGGCACGAACGGCATCCTTGGGACATACCTTGTAAGCGAGGTCTCTCCCATCTCTATGTCAAAGCCTATGTATCTGTAGTCCTTGTCGTTTGTGGTGACGAAGGTGTTTCTCACCCTTCTCTCGTGCTCCAGATGCTCAAGGTCGATCTCCGTTATCAGAAGCTCGTCCGACTTCAGCTTGGTGCTTTCAAGTGTGATTCCGTTCTCGCAGATCTGGTTGTTTCCCGTGAAGACCAGGTCTGTGGAGCTCTCGCCCTCTCCGGCATCTGCATAGACATAGGCGCAGATCAGCCTTGCGCTCTGGCCCTCTATCAGATTGTACCTGTAGGCTGCCTTTCCTGCGAACTCGTCGCTTGCGCTGACGTTGGCTATCACGGTGGCTCCGTTGATCGCGTGGTTGACGCTTGGCGGGTTAGGAACCCAGAGGTCCTCGCAGACCTCACAGGCCAGGCGGAAATACGGCAGCTGGTTGCAGGTGAAGATCAGCTTCGGTCCCATTATGACCTTCTGGTCTCCAAGCTCGACTATCTCCTCATTGGGAAGAGCCGGTGTGAACCAGCGGGCCTCGTAGTACTCAAGGTAGTTCGGGATGTTGATCTTAGGCACTATTCCAAGGATCTTCCCCGCTGAGGCAACGATGGCGCAGTTGTGGAGCTTTCCTCTCAATTCAACAGGTGAACCGAATACAACGACCATGTTCTTGGGAACCTTGGAGGCGACTCGGATCGCATTCTCCATGGCGCTCTCAAGAAGTGCCTGCTGGAAGAAAAGATCCTGGCAGGTGTAGCCTGTGATGCAAAGCTCAGGCAGCACCAGAAGATGAACGCCCTCCTCATGCGCCCTCATTATGAGGTCGAGGATCTTGTCGGCGTTGTACTTGCAGTCAGCCACCTTTATAGCCGGTGTGGCAGTGGCCGTCTTGATGAATCCATGTCTCATGCTCTACTCCAAAGAAGGCCCGCTTTTCAGCAGGCCTCCTTAGTATAAGATAGTTTTGTGTGATTTTCTATATCCTTATGCCTCTCTTCTTTAGAGCGGTCACAAGGGCCTCTCCAATCAGATCAGGCGTCATGGCGACCTCCACACCGGCATCCCTAAGGGCCGCGATCTTTCCGGCCGCTGTTCCCTTGCCACCGGCTATGATGGCTCCGGCATGGCCCATGCGCTTTCCGGCAGGTGCGCTCTGGCCTCCTATGAAGGCTGCAACAGGCTTTGTCATGGTCTTGATGAAGGCCGCAGCCTCCTCCTCGCCGCATCCACCTATCTCGCCGTTCATAACAACCGCATAGGTCTCAGGGTCGGCCTCGAAGGCCTTCAGGCAATCGACGAAGCTTGTTCCGCGGATCGGGTCTCCTCCGATTCCAACGACGGTCGACTGTCCGATTCCTCTGTCAGAGAGCTGCTTGACCGCCTCATAGGTCAGGGTTCCGGATCTTGAGATTACTCCGACGTGGCCCTTTATGTGGATGTAGCCAGGCATGATACCTATCTTGCATTCACCAGGGGTTATGATTCCAGGGCAGTTCGGACCTATAAGCCTGCAGTCCTTACCTTCAAGGTAGTTCTTGACCTTTGCCATGTCCAGAACAGGGATTCCCTCGGTAATGCAGACGATGGTCTTGATACCTGCATCGATGGCTTCTATGATTGAACCTGCTGCGAATTTTGCAGGGACATAGATTACAGAGGCATTTGCATTCGTCGCTGTTGCTGCCTCCTTGACTGTGTTGAAAACAGGCACTCCAAGGCACTCCTGTCCACCCTTTCCAGGTGTCACGCCACCAACGATCTTGGTTCCGTACTCGATCATCTGCTGGGCATGGAAGCTGCCCTGCTTGCCTGTGATCCCCTGAACCAGTACCCTTGTGTCCTTGTTTACGAAGATGCTCATGCTTGACCTCCCTTTGCTGCCTGGATGGCCTTCCTTGCACCGTCAGCCATGTCGGTTGCGGCTATGATGGAGAGTCCTGACTTCCTGATGATCTCCCTTCCAAGGTCCACGTTCGTTCCCTCAAGTCTGACAACGATAGGGATCTTCACGCCCATCTCACGGGTGGCCTGCACAAGGCCCTCGGCTATTATGTCGCACTTCATTATTCCACCGAAGATGTTGACGAAGATGGCCTTGACGTTTCCGTCTGACAGAAGGATCTCGAAGGCTGCCTTGACCCTCTCAGTTGTGGCGCTTCCGCCCACATCCAGGAAGTTGGCTGGGCTTCCGCCGAAGTTCTTGATTATGTCCATGGTGGCCATCGCAAGACCTGCACCGTTTACCAGACAGCCTATGTCACCGTCAAGCGAGACATAGTTCAGATCCGAGAGCGATGCCTTGTACTCCTTCGGGTCCTCCTCGTCGATGTCTCGGAGCTTCAGGATGTCAGGGTGTCTGAAAAGAGCGTTGTCATCGAAGTTGACCTTTGCATCCAGACAGAGGATCTCGCCCTTGTCAGTCTCGACCAATGGGTTGATCTCTACAAGCGAGCAGTCCTTCTCAAGATAGAGCTGCAACATTCCGGTAAGGATGACTCCAAGGGTCTTGGTCTGCTCTTCATTGAGGTTGAAAAGCTTCGCTGTCTTCATCATCTCTTCATTGGTTAGTCCTTCCTCTATGGAGACCGGGATCTGGACTATGGCCTCGGGGTTGGTCTTCGCGGTCTCCTCAATCTCAACTCCACCTGCGGCAGATGCCACGATCACCAGGTCGGCGTTCTCGTTGCGTCCTGTTATGCTCAGGTACATCTCGCGCCTGACTCCCACAGCCTGGGTCACAAGGACCTTGCGCACAAGCTTCGGTCCGCTCTGGTGTGTGACCAGCGTGGTTCCGATCATTGCCTTGGTGATCTCCATGGCCTCACGTGGGGTCCTTGCGAACTTGACTCCGCCGGCCTTGCCTCGTCCACCGCTGTGGACCTGTGCCTTGACCACACATTCGCCAAGCTCGACTGCGGCCTCGAAGGCCTGGTCAGGGTTGTCTGCCATGTAGCCTCTGGGGACCGGGACCCTGTAGGACTCGAGAAGCCTCTTGGCCTGGTATTCGTGAATCTTCATCTCTTGTTCTCCTCAAGCCAGGCCTTGGCCAGCTTCGTGCCCTCTTCAAGGGCCTTCATGTTGAGCTTGTCAGTCC
>DMOO01000036.1 GCA_003456855.1 Sphaerochaeta sp. | reverse complement strand
AGCGCCCTGATCAGATCAACTACAAAGAACAAACTGCTTCCTCAGCGCTTCAACGACCAGAAGTTCCTGCACAAGCACACCGTTGTCAGGCACTTCTCAAAGCGCCTATTCTACCTGCCATACCCTCACACAGAGAACATCAAGCAGTGGCATGTCGAGAGGATGCACAAGATCTTCCGCTATACGCAGTTCGACGACATTCTCAACGAATATCTCAGACTGAAGGCGGAGTATGAAAAGGAGAACAACAAATGAACAAGCAGATAATACCGATCTTCTACGCACTTGATGAGCGTTTCCTTAAATACGGAATAGTATCCCTCTACTCCCTCAGGGAGAATGCGAAGAGAGAGGATGTAACATACAGAATCTACTTCCTCCACAACGATGTCCTCCCTGAGAGCCAGACCAAGGTCAAGACCCTTGAAAGGGACGGATTCGAGATCGGGTTCGAGGATGTCTCACCATATCTGGAGAGCATAGCCCACAAGTTCCCCCTCAGGGACTACTATTCAAAGACCACATATTTCAGGCTCTTCATCGCAGACATGCATCCGGAGTATGAAAAGGCCATCTACATCGACAGCGACACAATCATCCAGGGCGACATGGCGGAGCTCTACGATACAGACATCACAGACTTCATCCTCGGAGCCTGCCATGAGCAGGCGATGGTGCAGGTAAACGAGTACGGCACCTACGTCGAGAAGTGCCTTGGTCTGGACCGCAACCTCTACTTCAATGCAGGACTGCTGCTGATCAACTGCAAGGCCTTCAGAGAGCGCAACGTCCTTGACAGGTTCATCCAGATCCTCCAGGTCTATGACTGCGTCGTCACACAGGACGAGGACTACCTGAATCTGCTCTGCAAGGACCACGTCCTGTTCCTCGACCAGAGATGGAACACCGAGATCTTCGGAGTGATCCAATACCCGATCGAGGAAGCCAAGATGCTTCACTACATCATGTTCAACAAGCCCTGGCACTACGAGACCTGCCCCCATGCAGACATCTTCTACAAGTACGCCAAGGAGACCTGGGTCTATGATGACATCCTCGAGGACCTCCACAACTACTCCGACGAGCAGAAGGAGCGCGACAAGAGAGGCTACGCCAACCTTCTCAACCTCGCTGTCAAGGAGACGAACAAGGATGACAACTACGTCAAGCTGATGACCAAGAGACAGGCATCCGACAGAATCGCTATCCTGCAGAAGATCAGGGAGTACGAGAGAGACGGACGCTTCGATGAGGACGTCGAGGATGACCCACCAGCACCTGTTCTTATGCCTGAGGACATCGACTATCTCCATCAGAGCAGGACACAGAAGCTGAAGACCAAGATGGCCTTCAAGCTTGCCCACAAGCTTGTCGACGGCCTGATCAAGGACAAGAAGCTCATCATCAAGGACATCAAGGGAATCGAGAACTTCAAGCATCTGGAGACCGGTGCCCTCATCACCTGCAACCACTTCAACGCCTTTGACAGCTTTGCAATCCAGCTCGCCTACGAGGCAGCTGACCAGCCGGACAGAACCTTCTACCGTGTCATCAGAGAAGGAAACTACACCAACTTCCCTGGCTTCTACGGCTTTTTGATGAGACACTGCAACACACTGCCGCTCTCATCCAATCTGGAGACCATGAAGAAGTTCTACGATGCCACAGTCAAGCTACTGAGAGACGGACACTTCGTTCTTGTCTACCCTGAGCAGAGCATGTGGTGGAACTACAGAAAGCCGAAGCCGCTCAAGAGAGGCGCCTACGTCTTCGCATGCAAGGCAGACGTCCCTGTTCTTCCATGCTTCATAACAATGCAGGATTCAGAGATGCTCGACGAGACGGGCTTCCCTATCCAGGAGTACACAATCCACGTCCCAGAGCCCATCTATCCAAACAAGGAGCTCAGATACAGAGACAGGGTCGATGATCTCATGCAGAGGAACTTCGAGATCTGGAAGGACATCTATGAGAGGGAGTACCAGACAAAGCTCTCCTACATAAACGTCCCTCAGCTGGACTGAAAAAAGCATGGGCTGGTCGATTGACCAGCCCTATTTTCTTCTTTTTTCTTTTGTGGTTTGTTATTCCAGATTACACAGTTCTGATGTCCAGACTCTCGGAGACAGGCTCCATGATCTTTCTCACCTGCTCCTCTGTTGCGTTCTCAAGCTTGAAGGTGAGGATCCTCTTGGTCTCTGTCGGACCTTCCATCGTTCCTAGGGAGATGATGTTTATCCCTGCTGCTGTGAACTGCTCCGAGAGACCTGCGACAACACCGACCTTGTCAGTGACCAGAGCCTCAACACGCACACCTGGGTGCTTTGCGCCAAGCATCTCAAGGAGGATCTTGAACAGGTCGCTCTTTGACACGATTCCTGCAAGGTAGCCGTCATCCATCACAGGAAGGCATGAAAGGTCGTTGTCGACCATGAGCTTTACAGCCTCTTCAATGGTGGTCTCCTTTGTGATAGTCACAGGGTTGCGGCTCATGATGTTCTTGACCTTGAGTCGTGAAAGGAGATAGTTGATCTCGTAAGTGCTCAGAGTCGATGCAGGAGATGGGGCAGCAAGGAGAATGTCCTTCTCTGAGATGACTCCTACAAGATGCTTAGAATCATCCAGAACCGGTAGTCTGTGAACCTTCTCGGCCTTCATCTTTGCAGATGCATCTGAAATGCTCATGTCAGGACTGGCTGTTGCCGGGTTCTTCTTCATTCTATCTACAATGATCATTTGATTCCTCCAATTGACAATTAGATTGTATCACGGTTTTCAGGCGCCGAGATAAGCTTTCTTGATATCAGGGTCGGAAATGAGCTCACTGCCCTTTCCTGTCTTCACTATCTTGCCGGTCTCAAGGACGTAGGCTCTGTCCGCGATGGACAGGGCTGCCTGGGCGTTCTGCTCTACAAGAAGAATCGTTGAACCCGCCTTGTG
This sequence comes from Sphaerochaeta sp., assembly GCA_003456855.1. Classification (GTDB taxonomy): domain Bacteria; phylum Spirochaetota; class Spirochaetia; order Sphaerochaetales; family Sphaerochaetaceae; genus UBA9732. The sequence continues at coordinate 92 of DMOO01000036.1, read as the reverse complement.
GAGGTCTGTGATGATCTCGAAGATCAGATCGACCAGAAGAGGTGCAAGTCCCATTGACGGCTCGTCAAGCATGATGAGCTTGGGCTTGCTCA
>DMOO01000218.1 GCA_003456855.1 Sphaerochaeta sp. | reverse complement strand
GCTGTCTCTGGCCCTGGGAGAGGTTTGCACCGTCGTTTCTGAGGACTGTGTCATAGCCGTTCGGGAGTCTTCTGATGAAGCCGTCTGCGTTGGCAAGCCTTGCTGCTCTAATGCACTGCTCGTCAGTTGCATCAAGACGGCCATAGCGGATGTTCTCCATGACGGTTCCAGTGAAGAGGTGGGTGTCCTGTAGGACCATTCCAAGACTTCTTCTAAGGTCTCCTTTCTTGATCTTGTTGACGTTTATCTCGTCAAAGCGGATCTTTCCATCCTGTATGTCATAGAAGCGGTTGATAAGATTCGTGACCGTTGTCTTTCCGGCTCCTGTGCTTCCTACAAAGGCAAGCTTCTGTCCTGGGTTTGCATACATCTTGATGTTATGAAGGACCATCTTGTCAGGATTGTAGCCGAAATCGACATCATTGAACGTGATTGCACCCTCAAGTTTCCTGTATGTGACAGTACCATCTGCCTGGTGCGGATGCTTCCAAGCCCATGTTCCTGTCTGCTCCTTGGACTCTGTGATGGTTCCGTCCTCAGCGATGTTCGCCCTGACAAGCTCAACGTAGCCGTTGTCCTCCTCAGGTTTCTCGTCCATCATCTCGAAGACTCTTCTGGCACCAGCTGCCGCCATGACAATGGAGCTGAACTGCTGGCTGACCTGGGTCACCGGCATGGAGAAGTTCTTTGACAGCGTCATGAATGTTATAAGGGCTCCAAGTGTCAGACCTGTGAATCCCTTGAGTGCAAGGATTGCTCCGACGGTTGCCACTATGACGTAGCTTATGTGACCTATGTTGCCGTTTACCGGCATGATTATGTTAACGATCTTGTTTGCGTTTCTGGCGCTGTCTCTTAGCTTGTGGTTGAGGTCCTTGAACTCGTCTATGCAGTGCTGCTCGTGGCAGAAGACCTTGACGACCTTCTGCCCCTGGATCATCTCCTCGATGTAGCCGTTGACCTCTCCGAGGTCTCTCTGCTGCTGTGAGAAATACTTGCCCGACACTGCACTGAGCTTTGCTGTGACTCTTATGCTTATGAAGATCATGAAGAGCGAGACCAATGTCAGAGGGATGTTCAGGACTATCATGCTGACGAAGATGGAGACCATGGTGATCGAAGAGCTCACAAGCTGCGGAAGGCTCTGGCTTATGACCTGCCTGAGTGTATCCACATCATTGGTGTATACGCTCATGATGTTTCCATGGGAGTGGGTGTCGAAGTACTTCAGAGGAAGGCTCTCCATCTTTCCGAAGAGCTCGTTTCTGAGTTTCTTCAAGGTTCCCTGGCTGACTGTGACCATTATCCTGTTCATGCTGTAGGAGCAGATTATTCCCACTACAAGAATCATCGATATCTTCAAAAGTCTCTGTGCAAGAGGGTCGAAGTCAGGGTTCGCCTTTCCGATCAGGGGAAGGATGTAGTCATCAATCAAGGTCCTTGTGAACAGGGTGAAGGATAGGGTGGCAAGTGCCGATCCGATTATGCAGACAAGGACAATGAGGCAGGCTATCTTGTAGTCCTTGAGGACGTATTTCATGACTCTGCCGATTGACCTGAAGGTGTTCTTGTCAGGCTTCATCATCATGCCTCTTGGAGGTCTCTGAGGTCTCTGGTTCTGGGAGGTTCTTGCATGTGTCTGTCTTGCTGTTTCGCTCATTCCGTCCTCCTCAGTTCATCTTCTCGTCGAAGTCGCCATTGCCCTGCATCTGGACATCATTGATCTCTCTGTATATCTGGTTCGTCTCAAGAAGCTTCTCATGGGTATCGAAGCCATTGACCTTTCCGTTGTCCAGAACAAGGATCCTATCAGCATCCTTTACGCTGGATATTCGCTGGGAAATTATCAGTTTCGTCGTTTCTGGGATATCGTTTCTGAATGCACTTCTGATTCTTGCATCCGTTGCCGTGTCGACTGCACTTGTCGAGTCGTCAAGTATCAGGACCTTCGGTTTCTTCAGAAGGGCCCTTGCTATGCAGAGTCTCTGCTTCTGGCCTCCGGAGACGTTGGTGCCTCCTTGCTCTATCCAGGTGTTGTAGCCCTCAGGCATCTGCTGAACAAAATCATCGGCGCAGGCAAGGGTGCAGGCTTTTCTGCATTCCTCTTCGGTTGCGTTCTCGTTTCCCCATCTCAGGTTGTCCAGAACGGTTCCGCTGAAGAGCACGTTCTTCTGAAGCACCACCGAGACCTGGTTCCTGAGGACCTCGATGTCGTAGTTTCTGACATCGACTCCACCGACCTTTATGTCTCCTGACTTGACATCATAGAGACGTGAAATCAGGCTGACCAAGGTGCTCTTTCCACTACCGGTTCCACCTATGATTCCGATTGTCTCTCCTGACTTGATGTGAAGATCGATATCATCCAGAGTGTTCTCTCCTGTTCCCTGTCTGTAGGCAAAGGCGACATGGTTGAAGTCTATCGAGCCGTCCTTGACCTCCATCACCGGGTTCTCAGGATTTGTGATGTCCGCCTTCTCGTTCAGGACCTCTGCGATTCTCCTTGCGCTGGCAAGGCTCATGGTCAGCATGACGAAGACCATGGAGACCATCATCATCGACATCAGCATGCTCATGACATAGCTGAAGAGCGAGGTGAGGTTTCCGGTTGTCATCTCTCCTGCCACGATGAAGTGTGCACCTAGCCAGGAAAGGAGGATCATGCTTGTGTAGATGACTGTCATCATGATCGGACTGTTGAAGGCCAGGATGCTCTCGGCCTTGACTGAAATCGAGTAGATCTGGTAGGCGGCCTTGCCGAACTTCTCCTTCTCGAAGTCCTCTCTGACAAAGGCCTTGACGACTCTGATTCCTGTTACGTTCTCCTGGACGCTAGCGTTGAAGTCATCGTATCTCTCGAAGAGTCTCTTGAAGACCGGCATGACCATCCTCATGATTGAGAAGAGCCCGATTGCAAGCACGATGAGTGCCGCCAGGAAGATGAGTGTGAGCCTTACGTTGATTGTGAAGCACATCACCATGCTGAGAATCAGTGTCAGCGGGGCTCTGATGGCGATTCGCATCATCATCTGGTAGGAGTTCTGGACGTTTGTCACATCCGTGGTCATTCTTGTTATAAGACCTGCTGTGCTGAACTTGTCTATGTTTGAGAACGAGAATGTCTGGATGTTCTCGTAGATGGCATCTCTGAGATTCGCTGCAAAACCTGTGGCCGCCTTGGCAGCTGTCCTTCCTGCAGAGACACCGAAGAAGAGGCTGGTGAAGGCTATCACAAGCATCAATGCACCATAGACCAGGATGTTCGAGAGGCTTCCCTGGCTGATTCCCCTGTCTATTATGAGCGCTATGACATACGGAATCAGGATCTCCATGAAGACTTCAAGCATAGATAGAATGGGAGTGAGTATGGTGCTCTTCCTGTATTCCCCTACATGTTTTAGCAGTGTTTTGAACATTATTTCATGCCTTTATATAGATATGTTTAGTTACTGGATTAATCAGAACTATATTTAATAATCGAAATCACATCAATCTGTTGGAATGAATTGGCTTGGAAAGTTTTCTCTCTAGCACTATCATAGTCCTAGTTAAGGAAGGTGAAATATGAAGAGCATTCTTTGTTTCGGTGATTCAAACACATATGGTGTCGACCCTGTCTCATCCAAGCGTTGGCCAAGGGACGTCCGCTGGACCGGAGCCCTGCAGAACCTGCTTGGCCCTGATTACTATGTGATAGAGGAGGGCTACAGTGGAAGGACCACAGCCCTTGTGGACAGAAAGGACCCCAACAGGGCCGGAACCGATGCCATCACTCCTATCATGAAGACCCACAGTCCTCTGGACATGGTCATAATCATGCTCGGCACAAACGATCTTCAGACCCATTTCTCAACAACCGCAAAGGGTTCTGCAAAGTTCTGCGAGTGCATCATCACAAAGATAAGAAGCTACAGCCTTGAAAAGGGTGACAAGGCACCTGTGATCCTTGTGGTTGCACCACCGATTGTCGGGAAGGACATCGAGGAGAGCCGCTTCTGGGGCTATGACGCAGCAGCCCATACAAAGAGCCTTGAGTTTGCAAAGTGGTATTCGATCATGGCAAAGGCCAACAACGCCCACTTCTTCGATGCCGCAACGGTTGCCAAACCGGGTGCAGACCAGCTTCATATGGACAGCGAGAGCCACAAGGCGCTTGCCGCCGCTCTGGCAAAGGAGATCAGAGAGATTTTCCGATGAATCTTATCAGGTCATCGGATGAGTACATCCCAAGTTCCTGATGGGCAAGACGACCCGCCTTCTGATGGAGAAGAGCTCCATTCTGGGCGGGTTTCTCATTTCCTGAGCCGCAAAGTGCTGTGATTATCCCTGAAAGCACATCACCGGAGCCAGCGACACCGAGTGATGGATTCTGCCCGTCTATCACGGAATCTCCAACCCACACTGTGTTCGCCTTCACGACAAGCTGAGAGTTGGTCCTTTCCTGGACCTCCTTGAGAGCAGCAAGCCAGGCTTCCGGTGTGTCTGTCTCAAGCTCTGGACAGTAGGTCTTGAGAAGGACTGCATACTCGCCAAGGTGAGGTGTCATGATGCAAGACCTGGAGGCAACAGCTTTGAGTCTAGAGAATGCCCTGATGCCGTCCGCATCCACAACCAGCTTCTTTGCACTCTTAAGAGCAAATGAGAGAGCATCATCATGGTTGCTTCCCATTCCGGGACCACAGAGAACAGCGTCAAATGTGGACAGGTCCGGAATGTCATCATAGGTGGTGACCATGGCTGAGGGGATTGCCTTTGAAATCGATGGGATGAGATCCCTCTCAGTGAAGATCGTCACAAGGCCTGCACCTGCATGGAAGGCAGCCTTTGCGGAAAGGACGACGGCACCTGTGAATCTTCCGCTTCCTCCTATGATGGCAACAGAGCCACGGGTCTTCTTGTAGTCACTGCCTCTCAGCTTCTTTATATCAAGGTCCTCATCAGTCAGAAGGCCGTAGTCTGATTCCGGTTTTGAACCTTCAGGGAAGAAGGGGAATGTTGTTACTATCTCACCTGCAAGATCTCTGTTTGCCGGGATGTAGAGAGCTGTCTTCCGCTCTCCCATGCATATGGTCTTGCATGCATTTATTGCACAGCCAAATGGTACGTTGTCACCCATTCCTGATGGTACATCAAGCGAGATAACCTTAATTTTCTTTTCATTTATCTCAGAAATAAGACATTGATATGACGATTTTGGTGTACCCTTCAAACCAATGCCGAACAAGCCGTCTATCACAAGGTCGACTCCGTCAAGGTCCTTTGCAAATGGAATGCCCATCCTCTCGCAGGCCGTTCTCTGCAATGCCCTGAGGTCCGTCTCCTTGCCGCTGTCTGAAAGAAGGATCACTATGTTCCTGAATCCGTCCAGATAGGCCAGTCTGGCCATGGCCAGGGCATCGCCTCCGTTGTTCCCACCACCTGCAAGGAAGGTTGCCTTACTTGCCTTCGAGAGGTCATCCCTGATGAGCTGATAGGCTGAGAAGGATGCGTCCTCCATCAGACTTGCACCTGGTATTGAAAAGGACTCCTGGGCATTCATGT
>DMOO01000191.1 GCA_003456855.1 Sphaerochaeta sp. | reverse complement strand
AACCTCAAAGCCCTTCAGGGCTCCAAGATCGTCTGCAAGGTGCAGGCAGAGTCTGCCGTCCTCAAAGAAAATGTCATCTCTGGTCATCATATCGAAAATGCCTCCTTCCACATGAAAGCGCAATTGGTCTTCTCATTATTACTAATCAAAAAAAGCGAAGAAGGAAAGTTCCTGCGCAAAATATCCACCACAAAAGAGCAGGACCCCAAACTACAACCCAATAGATAGCACACGGGCACACCCGGGAAAAGCAGGGACAGATAGGGTGCCACAATCTCCAGCGAGCACTCCTCGGAGCACACGTCATCGGAGCGCACAACAAGATCCGAAACAACGGAAGGCACACTCAAAGGCACGCTCCAGTCCGTCCCGGCAAGGACTCCGTCAACAGGGGCATAGATTGCATCCACAGCATCCCCGATAGGCCCCTTGTGCAGAGGCCCCAACACAAACACAGACGGAAAAGACCTACCACGCAACGACCCGAACACCGAAGACAATGCAGATGAACAGACCGACCAGGACGCATGGGGAACACAGTAAACAAACTTATCCAATTGATGGTCCGAACAAGCACAATCAACAAAAGAAATTGATGAACAGGCATCAACCGGGTACATGATTCCTTCAACCGATGTCCTCATTGCTCCTCCTTTGGAAGAAGCCTTGCGATGCGTGCAGGTTCGGGCTTGATGGTCAGGTTCTTCTCCTGTGTGGGCAGGACAAGGCCGGTCTTGCCGTCCTTGGCGCGCCTGAGGTATTTGACCTGTGTATAGTAGAGATCGACGCTTGTGTTGTTGCGACCCTTCGAGTAGAGCACCGCGATGTTGGCGGCGTCCAGCAGGACCTCCAACGGGATGGTCTTGTCACGGCGGAACTTGATGAACACGTAGCCTCCAGGGAAGTCCCTGGTGTGCATCCACATGTCGTTGCCCTTCACATAGTGCCTGAGAAGATCGTCGTTCTCCTTGGCGTTCCTTCCCGCGATTATCTGGAAGCCACCTGAGGTGGTCCTCACTCCAGGTCCGTTGTACACCTGTACAACCGGTGCGGTCCTTTCCAGGATTGCACGCAGGTGGCGGATGTTCAGCTCCTCGTCACCGGTGTCCTCCAGGGCACGCTCAAACCTAGCAGACAAAGCCTCATAGTCAGCACGCAGCCTAGACAGCTCAGTCACTGCGTTCTCATAGGTTCCCTTTGCTCTCTGGTACCTGTCATAGTAGGCCTGGACGTTTGCTCCAGGTGACAACTGCTTATCCAACAAAATGGTCACAGAGGAACCGCCCTTGGACCAGTCAACCACCGTAATCCTGTCCTGACCGCGCTTGATCTGATATGAGTTTGCAGACAGCAGATCAGCAGTATACCGCAGCTCCTCAAAATCAGCATTTGCAGAGACAGACTTCTCAGCACTCCGAATAGAAGTGGACAGCCGTCCAAGCTCGTGGTCCCGGCGAGCAGTGACCTGCTTCACCAACGAAGTGTACAGATCGGCAGTCTCCTGAGCCCCACAGGTCCTCTCGATGAACTGGGAGAACGAGGGCCCCGACCATTCACGAACAGAGAAATCACGAGTAACAGATGAAGAATCCCTAAGCTCAACGACAAGCTTCTCAGAGCTCATCTCATCACGTCCGGGCCTTCTGAGAAGCAGATCCTGTATTATGTCATTCTCATCAGTGACGATTATGTTCGCGCCAGGTCCGCTGTAGAAGCGGAAGTATACCCTCAACAATCTGTCATGGTTATTCAGCTCCCAGACCACCGCGCGGTCGTAGGGTAGCTGACGGCACGAGACGATGACGGACCCTTCCAGGTTTTTCCTGGCATACTGCTCGAATCTCTGGAGCTTCTTGGTCTTGCCGACAGACGCACCAGGAGAGAGAACATGAAGACGGCTCTGCGGTGTCCCAATCTCCGTATAGAACAGGAAACGACCCCTGTTGCGGTCATACAGCTCCCACACAACGGTGTGGAAGTTGCTCTGCACAACCTTCTGGATCTTGGCACCATCCAAAGAGGACTCTGCAAGAATCAGCTCGATCTCCTTGTAGTTCAGTGCCATAGAGCCTCCTTGATCACCCCTGCCAGATAGAAGGACCCGCAGGCAAGCACAGGCTCCGAATCGGAAGAATTCTCAAGAACCCATGCTAAAGCGGAAGAGGCTGATTCCCGAAGAACAACGGTCTGCCCGGGACGGCGACGTGACAAAAGCAAGGAATAAATACCCTGTGGATCGCTCTTCTTGAACGTTCCAGGTCTGCAGACCACTATCTTGTCAAAGCACGAGAGCACCTCATCGGCCATTGCATCCACGTTCTTCCCTGCCACACAGCCGAAGATGCACACTCCAGGACGACAACCACAAAAAGATGAAACAGAAGAAGAAACAGGATAGATAGAACGAAAAGTCTTAAGAAGCTGTCCCATGCTGTTCTGGGTATGGGCTCCATCAAGATACAGGGTTCTTTCCCAGTCGATCTTCTCCATCCTTCCAGGCAGGGCCACGGCCTCCAGTGCCAACAACGACACAGATGCATCAAACAAGCCCAAGGTTCGAAGAACCAGGATGGCAAGTGCACAGTTCTGTGCCTGCACCAGGCCAGGCATGGCCAGATTGAATGAATAAGAGGAACCATCAGAAAAAACAACGGAATGCTCATCCAGATGCAATGCAAAGTCCCCAAGATAAGAGAAAGAGGATGAACAGGTCCGGGCCTCTGAGCGAAGAACCTCCAAGGCTTCAGGCGACTGCAAAGCTGAGAACGAAGGACGGCCACTCTTGATTATCTTTGACTTCTCCCAGGCGATCTTCGCAAGGGTGTCACCGAGTATGTCGCAGTGCTCAAGCTCTATTGGTGTTATGACGCTTGCCTCAGGCAGGAGGATGTTAGTTGCATCAAGCCTTCCGCCAAGGCCTGTCTCGATGACGGCCCACTGGCACCCAAGATGCTCAAAGAGAAGAAAGGCGAACGCGGTGTAAAGTTCGAACGTTGTCGGTTCGTTCTCGCCAAGCTGATCGCAGAACCTGAACCCAACCAAAGCCGATGCAAGATGATTCCCCACCAAGACAAGATCGGCATCGGACACGAACTGGCCGCACAGTGTGAAGCGCTCGCGATAGTCCGAGACATGGGGTGACATGTACAGTCCGACCTTGTATCCCATGGCCTTCAGTCCTGCCGCGATGTAGCTGGCAGTCGAGCCCTTTCCCTTGCTTCCCGCGACGTGGATGGTCTTGTATTTCCTCTGGGGATTTCCCAGCACGTCCATGATGGCCTGCATCCTGTCCAGACGGTAGGTGCGGGTGCTGTATTTATCTGTCTTCCTCTCCAGATTGGTGAAGTGCTCCATGTACTCCACCACCTGGTCAAACGTCTTGAATTCCATAGCCCGATATTCTACTCCAATGCAACTCAGATGTCCACTCAAGACCAGGGGACAAAAGGTTAGTAGAATTATTTTGACAAAAAAGTAAAAAGTGTCAGAAAAAAACTCAAAATAATATTGCATAACTATGCATATGTTGCTATCATATAAAGGATTTTGGCTCGATTTAACCATTAATAGTTAAGCCTAACTAGTGCCTTTTTTTGACGATTATAGGAGTGGGAAGAAAGATAATGCATAAAAGTGACATGGACGTCAGACCTTGGAAATTCCTGGATGATTACCGCGGAAAGTATTTTGATTCGGAATGGCCATCGCTGGCTCAGATGTTCGAGATTCAGACGGAGAGGTTCGCAGAGAGACCTTGTTTTGAGGCTTTCTCCCCAAAGCATCTGACTTTCACATACAAGGAGGCAAGGCAGCAGTTCGACAAGGTGGCACGCTGGCTCGTTGCCCACGGGATCAAGAAGGGTGACCGCGTAGCCGTCACCGGAAAGAACAGCCCGGAGTGGGGTATAGCCTACATGGGTATCGTCTACATGGGCGCTATAGTCGTTCCTGTTGACAACGCACTC
>DMOO01000070.1 GCA_003456855.1 Sphaerochaeta sp. | reverse complement strand
CGTGCAGTCATAGATGGCTTCAGGCAGGACATGAAGGATGCGGATGAGCATCTGAGAAAGCACGAGCAGCGCGTCATACAGCTTGAGCGCGAGTCCATAGGCCGCATGAACGAGGCTGTCAGCGAGACTGACAACAGCATGGACGAGGCTATGGCAGGACTCCACAAGGAGAGCGACGAGGTTCTGGAGAACTTCAAGGCCCAGACCAGCAGCGACACGGATCTCCGTCTGCGCAAGCTGGACGATGCCTTCCAAGCCGTCATCCACACAGTTCAGCAGTTCTTCGGAGAGCTTGAGACCAAGATCGACGAGGCACGCGGCATAGCCAACAGACTCGAGGGAGTATCCTCACAGGTTGCGATGACCGAGCCTCATACAGAGACCTCGGACGATGTCCCTAAGATGGTCGTACCGGATATGGAGATGGGCAGCACACTCAACCCAGAGCCTGCACAGAGCGCAGCAAGCGGTCTTGCATCCCTGAAGGTCCAGCCTCAGAAGCCTGAGCCTGCACCTGTTGAGATGCCTAAGTTCAAGGCCCCGAAGTTCACTCCGAAGACAGACGAAGAGTACGAGAACGTCGAGGATGCCGATGACTTCACCCCAGAGGTTGAGAACACCTACGGCGATGGCATCAACGAGAACGACGACTTCGCCACCTTCGGAGGTGTCGAGGAGTCATCAGACTTGCGAGGCATGGACATCATGGACATGGACTACGATTCCTTCAATGACAGCAGAAACGCAAGCACAAACCGCTGGACAAAGAAGGATGAGGATAACAAGAGAGATGACCAGTGGGAGACCTACGGAGAGGAGGAGGTCGTCGACTTCGACGACGATTCCCCAACCGAAGGCTGAGTTTGTTTACAAAAACTTGACGATTCTCTCTTTGGTAAGTAACTTACGTCTACCAACAGGAAGAAAAGCGATATGAAAAAGTCTAAAGAAGAGAAGAATTCAGAGCTTGAGCAGGAGATCCTCAAAGAGGAGATCGTGAATGAAGCAGAGAATGAGACAACGGAAGGTCCTGAGGTTCAGGAGGATCCGGTAGAGGAGGTCTCCCAGGAGGAGATCCTCAGCGAGAAGGTCAAGGAGCTTGAGGCTGCAAACGCCGAGCTCAAGGACCAGATGCTCAGACGCCAGGCCGAGCTTGACAACTTCAGAAAGCGCCTCATCAGGGACAAGGAAGATGCCATCCAGTTCGCCAACGAGAATCTGATGCGTGACCTTCTGACATTCCTCGACAACATGGAGAGGGCAATCGCAGCCTGCAAGCAGGGCGGCGACGTCAAGAGCCTGATCGAGGGACTCGAGATGACACAGAGCCAGCTGATGTCCACCTTGGACAAGAACTGGGGCCTTAAGGCCATAGATTCTGTGGGTCAGGAGTTCGATCCAAGTCTGCACGAGGCCTGCATGATGGCAATCGACGAGAACCTGGAGAAAGAGACCGTTCTGGAGGAGTTCCAGAAGGGCTATACACTGCACGGCAGAGTCATCAGACCATCAAAGGTGAAGATCGGAAAGCCCGAGTGAGGACTTTTTCAAAAAAATCGACACAATATTTGACGATTTGATTGCCTGTTAGTAAATTAGCTACATCGCATAGGATATTTAGGAGATACATATATGGGAAAGATTATTGGAATTGATCTTGGAACAACAAACAGCTGCGTAGCAGTCATGGAAGGTTCAGAGCCAGTCGTAATGGCAAACTCCGAGGGACAGAGAACAACACCGTCCGTCGTAGGATTCACAGCAAAGGGCGACCGCCTTGTCGGACAGCCTGCAAAGAACCAGATCGTCACGAACGCAGAGAATACTGTCTATTCAATCAAGCGCTTCATGGGACACAAGTACAATGAGGTTCCAAACGAGCTCTCAATGATCCCATACAAGGTCATCTCTGGCCCGAACGGAGCAGTCAGAGTCTCAATCCGCGGCACAGACTACAGCCCGGAGGAGATTTCAGCCAACATTCTCCAGAAGATGAAGAAGACAGCTGAGGATTACCTTGGTGAGCCGGTCACAGAGGCCGTCATCACAGTCCCTGCATACTTCAACGACGCACAGAGACAGGCAACAAAGGATGCCGGAAAGATCGCTGGACTCGAGGTCAAGAGAATCGTCAACGAGCCTACAGCGGCAGCTCTTGCCTACGGTTTCGGAAAGGATTCATCAAAGGACGAGAAGATCGCGGTCTACGACCTCGGTGGTGGTACCTTCGATATCTCGATTCTTGAGCTTGGCGACGGAGTCTTCGAGGTCAAGTCAACAAACGGAGACACACACCTTGGTGGAGACAACTTCGACCAGAGAATCATCGAGTGGATGGTCTCATCCTTCAAGAATGAGACAGGCATCGACCTCTCAACAGACAAGATGGCCCTCCAGAGACTGAAGGAAGCAGCAGAGAAGGCAAAGATCGAGCTTTCCAACTCGACAAGCACAGACATCAACCTGCCGTTCATCTCAGCTGACGCAACAGGTCCTAAGCACCTGCAGATGACCCTTTCAAGAGCACAGTTCGAGCAGCTGGTCGACGATCTCATCGAGAGAACAAAGATCCCTTGCCAGAACGCTCTCAGAGACGCTGGTCTCACAGCAGCTGACATTGACGAGGTCATCCTTGTTGGTGGATCCACACGTGTACCGAAGGTCCAGGCCACAGTCAAGGCACTGTTCGGCAAGGATCCTCACAAGGGAGTCAACCCGGACGAAGTCGTCGCAATGGGCGCAGCAATCCAGGGCGGAATCCTCGGTGGTTCAGTCAAGGACGTCCTGCTTCTTGATGTCACACCGCTTTCACTCGGAATCGAGACCCTCGGTGGAGTCACAACAAGACTGATCGAGAGGAACACAACAATTCCTACAAGAAAGAGCCAGGTCTTCTCCACAGCAGCTGATGGACAGACAGCAGTCAGCATCCACGTCCTCCAGGGCGAGCGTGAGATGGCTTCACAGAACAGAACCCTCGGAACCTTCGACCTTGTCGGAATCCCTGCAGCTCCACGTGGAGTACCACAGATCGAGGTCACCTTCGACATCGA
>DMOO01000017.1 GCA_003456855.1 Sphaerochaeta sp. | reverse complement strand
TCCATTGGTTATTCCACCGTTGATTCCACCGTTGTTGTTCGTGCTTGTAATGATGCGTCCGTCCTTCATCTTGAACGGGTCATTGAACTCGCTCCCCTTGCCGTTGACCATGTCAAAGCCGGAGCCGAACTGCACACCCTTGATTGCAGGGATGCTGAACAGGGCATGTGAAAGGAGGCCCTCGATGCTGTCGAACCAAGGCTCACCAAGACCTGCCGGAAGACCGGTGACCGCTGTCTCAAGGACTCCACCGACACTGTCGCCTTCCTTTGCAACAGCCTCTATTGCCTTTCTCATCTCAGCAGAGGCCTGTTCGTCAAGGACGCCGAAACCAAGGTTGCCCAGAATCGCGATCTGGGTGTTGAGCTCCTCCTCATTGTCTGAGAAGGCGATGTCCTGGACATCTGAACAGGATCTCACATGGGTTCCGATGAAGATCCCCTTCTTCTTCAGGGCCGGGATGACCACTGCGCCTGCAGCCACCAAGGCGGCTGTGAGCCTTCCGCTGAAGTGTCCGCCGCCTCTGTAGTCCTGGAATCCATGGTACTTGCACTGTGCCGTATAGTCTGCGTGGCCGGGTCTTGCCTTGCTTGCAAGATCGGAGTAGTCCTTGCTCTTCTGGGCTGTGTTCGGAATCAGGATGCAAAGAGGCGTACCTGTTGCACGGCCGTTGAACATGCCGCTTACAATCTGGAACCTGTCCGCCTCGACCCTGGCTGTTGAGATTGTACCCGAAGGTCTTCTCAGGCTGAGCTGATGCTCGATGAAAGACTCCTCCACCACCATGCCAGGTGCAAGACCGTCAATGACCGCACCGATGAAAGGTCCGTGGCTCTCGCCGAATATTGTGATCTGGACGTTGTTTCCAAAGCTGTTCTTCATCTGAACCTCCATCATGCCTTTATCACTGAAAGGAGCTCTCTGATCTCGCTGATCGAGAGATCGCGGAACTCGAACTTCCCGACTTCCGGCACGTAGACAGTCGATATTGTGTCACCTGAGGACTTCTTGTCATGGGCGATTGCCTCAAGAACTGCGTCCTCGTTGAAATTGAAACTTGTAGGTATTCCAAGCTTATTTAATCCGGTTTCAAGCTGCTTTCTCACATCAGGTGCGCACATCGGGAGCATTCCCAATGCCACACACTCGCCGTGATGCAGCGTCCCCTCAAGCAGAGTGGATTCGATTCCGTGGCCGATTGTGTGTCCGAAGTTCAGGACCTTCCTGAGCCCGCCTTCCTTCTCGTCCTTCTCGACCACATCCCTCTTCAGCTCCAGGGATCTCTCGATGACAGAATCGATTTCCTTGAAGGCATCGTCCTCTATGAAGAACCTGAAAAGCTTCTCGTCGAAGGTGCAGGCCATCTTGAAGGCCTCTGCAAGACCGTTGGAGATCTGTCTTCTGGAAAGTGTTCCGAGCACCTCCGGGTCAATGAGGACCTTCTTCGGCTGGTAGAAGGCACCTACTATGTTCTTCACGCTGTCCAGGTTGACTGCGGTCTTGCCTCCAATCGAGGAATCGACCTGTGAAAGCACGGTTGTAGGTATGTTGTAGAAGTCTATTCCGCGCATGTAGCAGGCGGCTGCGAACCCGGCCATGTCACCGGAGACCCCTCCACCAACTGCAACCACGCAGTCCTTTCTGGAGAAGCCGCATCTGAGCATGTGCTTGAGGATGTCCTCGAAGGTGAAGAGGCTCTTGCTCTCCTCCCCTGCAGGGAATACAAAGCGGAAGCCCTCGCGAGCCTGGGCCATCACCTCATCGGCATACTGGTCAGGCACCCCGTCATCAGAGACGACAAGGACCTTCCTGTCCAGGTCAAGCTCAACGCCGACCTCTGAAAGTACACCTCTTCTGACAACTATGTCGTAGCTGTCCGGACCGAGATTCATTCTGACGATACCCATTGTGTTCCCCTTATATGTTCAGATCGCCCTGGTAGTGACCCAGGATCTTGACTTCCTCGCAGACTTCCTTCAGAGCCGCCACAATCCTCTGCCCCTTCTCTCCAACCAGAGAGCCCTCGCCCTCCACGTAGAAGTAGTACTGCCAAGGGACATCCTTGATGGGTCTGCTCTGCAGGGATCTGAGGTTGATGCCGTTGTCAGCGAAGGTCTTTATCGCCAAGGCAAGGGATCCAGGGAAGTTCTTGACTGTGAACATCATCTGGAAGAGGCAGTGCGCATTGGGCGTGACCTCATCGTTCTTGACCCTCGAGAATACGGCAAAGCGTGTGGTGTTCTGGGAGTTCTGGTTGATCTCTCTCTGCAGAACCTCCAGACCATAGAGCTCGGCGCTCTCCTCGCTTGCTATGGCTGCGATTGACTTGTCGTTCAGTGATGCAACCTCATGTGCGGCGACTGCTGTGTTGGACATTGCCTGCACCTTCAAGCCGTTCTGCTGGAGGAAGTTCATGCACTGGTCCAGGGCCTGCTGATGGCTCAGGACCTTCTTGACGTCAGAGAGAGTGGCTCCCTTAACTCCAAGCAGAGCCTGGCTGACTCTGAGATTGTACATCCCGTTGATGAAAAGAGGACCTGAATGCATGATGTCGAAGACCTGGTTCACATTGCCCGCATAGCTGTTCTCCACAGGAAGGACGGCAAAGTCGCAATGGCCTGAGACTACTGCATCGTAGGCTTTGTCGAAGCTTGGATAGGTCATCAGGACTCCTTTCGGGAAGATTCTTCTGGCTGCTATGTGCGCCCAGGCACCCTCGATGCCGCAGTAGGCGATCTTTGCGCCCTTGATGACCTGGCTCTGGTACTTCTTGCCTATGTTCATCATGCTGTGAAGGAACTCAAGGTAGTACTGCTTGTAGTCCGGGTTCTGGATAAGCTCGACCTCACGCTCGCACACCTGCTGCTCACGAGCTGCATCGAAGATCTGAAGTCCATATTCCTTCTTGTACAGGGCGACATCCCTTGAGGCGTCCATGCGCTGCTCGAACAATGCGGCTATCTGCTTGTCTATTTCGTTGATCTCTTTTCTGCAGGTGTCTAGGTCTTTCATCAATCTGTCCTTATATATGGGAACACTTTACTTTTGATGGGCTAAGATGGTCAATTGCACAGGAAGAAACTACAAAGAGAAATTACGGTTAGTGTTATTTTGATAACATTTTGTTATTAATATTACATACCCTCATTTCTTAGCCTTGGTCCACTGCTTCAGTGCAAGCTGCCAGATGCAATGGAGAATCGCCGAATCAAGAAGAGATATGTCATCGGAGAGAACCAGTTCACCACCTTTCTGGATCTCAATCTTGGAATCCTTGAGTTCCACTTCCACTCTGTCATCTAGCACTGTAGCCTTGGTTATGTTTTCAGCAGGGGCAATCTGGACCTCATTTTCCTGGAGTCTGACATTTGCCCTCACCGTCCCTGCAGGGCTTGAGATGCACCAACCGTTTGCATACAGAGGCAGACAGACAAGCTTCCCCTGTCTTCCCTTTATGACGTGCTTGAAAATGCCTTCCTTCACTTTGATTCTCATGCCACAGCCCCCGGAAAGATGATTCCCAAAATAAGATACACCACACCGCAGGCAACCATGATCAGAATCGGATTGATCTTGGTTGTCTTCATTGAGACAAGAGCAACTGCGAAAAGCGTTACACCCTTCCAGTCCATGGAGTCACCGAATCCGGCTACATTCATAAGAATTCTGATTCCAGCTGCGGCGATCAGAGAGACGACGACAGGTCTTATGACCTTGAGGATCTTCTGCATGAAATCGGCTGACCTGTACTTGTAGTAGACGAATGCAAGTATTGATACGAGAAACAACGAAGGAAGAATGCATCCGAATGTCGCTATCACAGCACCAAGTATTCCACCGATTCTGATTCCGACGAATGTGGCTGAATTGACGGCTATGGGACCTGGAGTCATCTCAGCTATGGTCACAAGGTCAGTGAACTCAGACATTGTGAGCCATGCATGGTTCGTGACGACCTGGCCCTCAATCAGAGGGATTGCCGCATAGCCGCCGCCAATGCTGAAAAGACCGACCTGGATGAAGGAGAGGAAAAGCTGCAGGTAGATCATCTGAGCGCCCCCTTTCTCTGGAAGAACGCAAGGGAGACACCTATGAGCAGGGCCGCAATGATCAGTATCACGACATTGACCTTGAACACGAAAGAGAGCACGAATGCCACTATTATCAGGGCATCGTAGAAGATAGACTTCTCCTTGATGACCTTGATTGCAAGATCGATGCTCACCGAGATTATGATTGCAGCCACACCAGCCTGCATGCCCTTCAGGAACATTGCGACATAGACATTGTCTGCAATCAGGTTGTAGATGAACGATACGATTGTCAGGATGATCATCGGAGGCAGGATGGTCGCCATAACCGATATTATCATTCCAAGGAGACCGAAGACCTTCCAGCCCACCAGAATGGCGACGTTGACCGCTATTGCACCAGGTGCGGACTGTGCCAGGGCAATCAGGTCAAGCATCTCGGACTCGTCTATCCAGCCAAGCTCATCCGAGAACTTCTTCTTCACGAATGTGGCTATGACGAACCCGCCTCCGAACGTGAAGGCACTGATGTAGAACATGCTCGAGAACAGCGTCCACAGTAAATTGGTCTTCTTCTGCTTGTCTTTGGCCATGGCCCTTCCTTCTCTTCCCCTATAATGCATTTTATTGCAACATTAGTGAAATAATATTATTCTATCTAAAGGATAACCATTTGGTTATTTCAGGAGGCCGGTATGACGCAAAGACACATGAGGATATTCGTTGAAGTCTACAAATGCCTGAACATGACCCATGCAGCAGAGAATCTCAACATGACTCAGCCTGCGGTCACAAAGGCAATAAAGGAGATCGAAGGCTTCTACGGCATCCGTCTCTTCGAGAGGTACAACAAGGGGATCTACCCAACCGAGAAGGCAAAGGAGCTGTACTACCAGGCGCTTTCCATCCTCTCCGCATACAGCAAGATGGAGAAGGAGCTCAAAGAGGCGGACAACACCGGCGTTCTCAGACTCGGCTCCACAATCTCCCTTGGAATCCACATGATGCCCCTTCTGGTCAAACGACTTAAAGAGTCCCACCCCGGGCTTGAGATCAGGGTGAACATAGAGAACGGAGCCTCCCTTGAGAGGAAGCTTCTGTCAAACTACCTGGATGTGGCCTACATAGAGGGACCGGTTTCAGACAAGGACCTCTGGAGAAAGGGGATCATCAAGGACCAGCTTGCAGTAATCGCCGCCCCAGACTCGGACGTAAGGGCTTCCATGACCTTGGCTGAACTGGCAGCGATGCCCATCCTCTTCAGGCAGAAAGGCAGCGTGACAAGGTCCTACGTCGAGAGCATCTTCACATCCCATGACCTTGTGATAAACATGGTCTGGGAAAGCGAGAGCTCACATGCAATCATTAACGCAGTGCACGAGAACATAGGGCTTGCAATACTTCCAGAGCGTCTTGTCACACACTATGTGGATACTGGCTGGGTCAGAAGAATAGGTATAAAGGACGCTGACCTTGGCAGAACGGACCACATAGCCATCCACAAGGACAAGTACAGATCAGATCTTATAAAAGAGCTTCTTGAGATGGACTATCAGGGAGAATACTCAAGAACTCAGTACGAAAACTAAAAAAGCAATCAGATTACAGGTCTTTACTCATCCCTTCTCTTTTGATTCAATTTGCATATGGGGAGGAACCTGTCATGGCAATCGAGAAAGTCAGAGAGTACTTCAGAGCATTTGGAATGGAAGACAGAATCATGGAGTTCGAGGTCTCAAGCGCCACAGTCGAGCTTGCAGCCCAGGCTCTTGGATGCGAGGGATGCAGAATCGCGAAGTCCCTCTCCTTCATGACACCTGATGGGCCGATCCTTGTGATTGCCGCAGGAGATGCCAAGATAAGCAACCCGAAGTACAAGGCCCAGTTCTCCACAAAGGCCACAATGCTTACGCCCGATCAGGCGATCGAGCTCATCGGCCATGCTGTGGGAGGTGTCTGCCCGTTTGGAATCAACGACGGCGTCAAGGTCTATCTCGATGAATCGCTAAAGAGATTCAAGACGGTCTTCCCTGCCTGTGGAAGCAGCAACAGCGCAATAGAGCTCACCCTTGAGGAACTTGAGAAATATTCGAATTCACTTGGTTGGATAGACGTCTGCAAGCTTCCGGAGTGATCAGCTCACCTTGTTCTTGTCCCTGGCCTGCCTCATCATGTACTTGCGTCCAACAGCGATTGCAATCTTGTACGGAAGCGGTCTGAGGTCCTTGTCCGCCTCTTTGAGCTTCTGCCTGATTGGAAGGCTCTGAGGACAGTGCTTCTCACATTTTCCGCACTCGATGCACTGGGTGGCAAAGGATGGCTCCTTTGTCAGGGCCACAGTCTGAACGTACTGGCTGCGTCCGTTCTTCTTCGACTCCGTGTACATGGTGTTCCAGCAGCGGAAGATTCCAGGGATGTCCACACCCTTCGGGCAAGGCATGCAGTAGCGGCACCCTGTGCAGCCTATCTTTTCGTGGGCGTTGATCTCCTTCTTCAAGGTCTCTATGAAGGCGAAGTCCTCATCTGTGAAATGACCGGCTGTGGCATTGGAGGCCGTCTTCACGTTCTCCTGAACCATCTCTGTGGAGTTCATTCCGGAGAGGACCACGGTGACCTCTTCCTGGTTGTACAGCCATCTAAGTCCCCACTGGGCTGCTGTCCAGCCCCTGGAATTGGTTTTGATGGCCTGTTTTGCAGACTCTGGCAGTAAATTTACAAGCTTACCTCCTCTGAGAGGCTCCATTATGATTACAGGGATACCCTTCTCTGCAGCAGCTTTAAGACCTATCACACCTGCCTGGGAGTTCTCGTCAAGGTAGTTGTACTGGATCTGGCAGA
>DMOO01000194.1 GCA_003456855.1 Sphaerochaeta sp. | reverse complement strand
CTGCCTCCAAGTGCCCAGGTTATCAGCTGATGGCCAAGACATATTCCGCAGACCGGGAGTTTGCCTATGCACGCCTTGACCTGTGCAACCGCATCCTGGAGAAGCTCCGGGTCTCCGGGTCCGTTTGACAGGAAAAGCATGTCAAAGCCCTTCTCAAGGACATCGTCTGCCTTGAAGGTCGGAGGGAGCAGGGTGACTGAGACGTCTCTTCTATAGAAGTTCTCTATAATCGATATCTTTATTCCGAAGTCAGCCAGGGCGATTCTGTACCTTGGATTTGAAGGTTCGCTTACAAAGCCGCTTCCAAGGTCAGGATCCACAGTCTTCTCCTTGACGCTGACCCCTTCTAGAGATCCCGCTCAGTTATGGAAGGGAAAGACTTAATAAGCTCCCTTGCCTGCTTGTCCATCCCTTCGGGGAAGATCACGGCGTTCTGGCTGCCGTTTCTGCGTATGTGAAGGGTGAGGTCCCTGGTGTCCACCTCCGTTATGGCGCAGCGGCCATGCCTTTTCAGAAACTCGTCAAGGCTGATTCTTCCCGGAGGCAGAGGACCTTGGTAGAGCCTCTTTACAACAAGAGCTGTGGCATTTACACCACAGCTCTCATTCCAGTTATCATCAACTCCGTAGTTCCCTATCAAAGGATAGGTCATGAGTACAATCTGACCGTTGTAGGATGGATCGGTTAGAATCTCAGGATAGCCTGACATGCTTGTGTTGAAAACAAGCTCTCCACAGCATATGTCTGTGGCGCCGAACAGCATGCCTTGGTAAAGCTGTCCATCGGAAAGAAGAAGGTAGCCTTTCTCCATGTATGAACCTCGTTGTGCAAATTGCACATAAAATAACCAAAATGTATATTTATTGCAACAGATATTGAGAAAAATAATGAAAATTGCAACTATTTAGATTTTAATGGGGTATTTTGTTGCAAAATATGCAACAACTAATATAGTTAAATTTATCTAACCCTCTTTATCTTATTTTCCTTTTTCGATATATTGTTGTCGACGGGATTTAAGCTCTACTTGCTCCGTCTAAAAAATAGCTAAAGGAGGGAAACATGAGTATGTTTTCAACCGAGATGGTCAGTAAGTACCATCCAGACAAGTATGCGGACCAGATTTCGGACGCAGTTCTTACAGCAATCCTTAAAAGTGACCCAAAGGCGCATGTTGCCTGCGAATGCCTTGCAAAGGGCAATGATGTCGTGCTTGCAGGAGAGATCACCACAACAGCCAAGGTTGACTACGAGGCAATCGTCAGATCTGTCGGCGACAGCCTGAACTACAAGGTGGACAGGGTCATCAACCTTCTGACGACACAGTCACCTGAGATCCAGAATGCAGTTGACTCTGATGAGAAGATTGGTGCGGGTGACCAGGGAATGATGTTCGGATTTGCCGTCAATGGTGGAAAATATTATCTGCCTTACGGTCAGGAGACTGCAATTGATGTCATCAAATTAATCGAACAGGACATCGAGCAGAATCCGGACTCAATCTTCCTTGGCGATGCCAAGACCCAGATCACAACAGACATTGACGCCCCTTCATTCATCAAGCCTGTGGACACGATTCTGATCTCCGCCTGCCACATGGAGGGCTACACCCTAAACCAGGTGCAGGACTACATCAAGGCCTTGCTCAAGAGAAACAGCATCCCCGAGGCAAGGAACCTTCTTCTGAACCCAGCTGGAATCTGGACCTTCGGGGGTCCTGCTGCAGACTGCGGTCTCACAGGAAGGAAGATCGTCTGTGACCAGTATGGCGGCTATGCACCGGTAGGTGGTGGAGCATTCAGCGGAAAGGACCCTTCAAAGGTGGACAGAAGCGGGTGCTATGCAGCCAGAAAGATCGCTGTGGACATGGTCAAGAAGCATGGCTTTGACAAGTGCACCATTCAGCTTGCCTACGCAATAGGCGTCAGCGAGCCTGTGTCTGTGGATGCCATCGGAATGCTCGGCAAGGAGAGGGTAGATGTCAGCTCCGAGGTAAAGGCCTCATATGACCTGACACCTATCGGAATCATCAAGGCCCTTGGCCTGCTTTCCCTGGACTACGGCAGAATGGCCGGCGGGAACCATATGATCCACTTTGTCTGAGAGCAAAGGAAATGGAAAAAAGGCTTCGGAAAAACCGAAGCCTTTTTCTTTTCTGCTGATTGTTGAATTAATCAGTCATCCAGCTCAAGAGGGACGAAGCCGTATCTTGCAAGGTCGAACAGACCCATGTCTGTGATCTTGATCTCAGGGATGACCGGCAGTGACATGAAGCAGAGCGTCATGAACGGATCGACTCCACCGTCTATGCCAAGCTCCTTCCTTGCCGTCTTGATGATTGATTTGAGCTTCTCGGCCACAACCTCGCCAGGAAGGTCTGTCATTAGTCCTGCAATCTCATGCTGGACGGACTCGAGCACCTTCCCGTTCTTGACACAGGTCATTCCTCCACCAAGTCTCTCAAGCTCCTTGACCGCAAGGTACATGTCCTGGTCGCTGTCTCCAGCAACGATTATGTTGTGGGAGTCATGGGCAATCGAGGTTGCAATGGCGCCGCCTTTTAGCTTGAAGCCCTGGATCAGGCCGACTCCGATGTTCCCTGTGCCATGGTGGCGCTCAACGACTGCTATCTTGACGATGTCATCATCGTTTCTGTGCCAGACTCCGTTCTCGTCAAGTTCGACATAGGCTTCGCCTTCCTTCGTGACCACGGAATCAGGGAGAATCTGCATGACTCTGACGTGGTTGCTCTCAAGCTTGATCTCGAATCTGTCAGGGGAGAGGTTCGAGATGTTGACCCTTCCACTGACCTTGTCGATTGGTACATGAGGAGCCTTTGCAAGATAGGTGTGCTCTGTAGCCACATGCTTTCCAGCTGTATAGACCTCCTCGACCTTGAAGTCCTTGTCCAATGAGGAGAGAAGGAGGAAGTCAGCCCTTCTACCAGGGGCGATTGCGCCTCTGTCATCAAGCTTGAAGCAGTTGGCGGCGTTGATAGTTGCCATGCAGATGGCTGTTATAGGATCCACACCCTCGGCGATGGCCATTCTGACGTTGTTGTCTATATGACCGATCTCAAGTATTGTCTTTGCCGCGCAGTCATCTGTGCAAAGCAGGCAGTACTGGGAGTTGCGTTCATCCATTCCCTTCAGCAGGTTCAGCAGGTCGTGGCAGGCTGTGCCCTGTCTGAGAAGCACATACATTCCACGTCTGATCCTGTCTCTCAGGGCCTCTGCGGTGTCGCATTCATGGTCGTTTGCTATGCCGGCCACACAGTAGGCATCGAGGTCTGTCTTGAATCCAAGGTAGTGGCCATCGATGATCTTGTGGGCTTCCTTTGCAACCATGATCTTGGCCAGAACCTCGTCCACACCTCCACAGACTCCGACGAAGTCCATCATCTCTCCAAGACCAAGCACCCTAGGATTGTCTATCCTTGTCTTTATGTCCTCTGCCAGAAGCTTTGCCCCTGCATTCTCGAACGGGGTGCATGGTACACAGGACGGGATCTGAAGGAAGACATTGAGGGGAAGGTTCTCCGTGGCATCCATCATATAGTCAAAGCCGTCAAGTCCGCAGACATTCACAATTTCATGTGGGTCCGCAACCACGGTTGTGGTTCCACATGGAATAACGAGTCTTGAATATTCGGCAGGGGAGAGGTGTGAGGATTCTATGTGCAGGTGGCTGTCAATGAAGCCTGGGACCAGGTAGCGTCCCTTTGCGTCAATGACTTTCTTGGCCTCAATCGATCCGGGATGCCCGAATCCTGCGATGATTCCATCTGCAATATAGACGTCGCTGTCGAAGACCTCCTTGTTGAAGACATCAACGACATGGCAGTTTGTGATTCTCAGGTCTGCTGGGGTTCTTCCCAGGGCCACCTTTGTAAGATGTTTCAAAACGTCTTTATCCATCATAAATCTCCGGGTTTTAAAATGCCGCAGGCGAACCTGCGGCATGAATTACATTTGAACTAGGCTCCTTGTGTTCAAAGTGCCTTGAAGATGATCTTTGCAACGAACAGTGCTGCGACGACCCATGTTGTAACCTTGATCTCCTTGATCTTTCCTGTGCAAGACTTGAGGATGACATAGGAGAGGATACCGAACATGATACCATCTGAGATGCTGTATGCACAAACCATGAAGAGCATTGTAAGGAATGCCGGGATGCTCTCTGTGTATTCTGTCCATTCGATGTCTGAGACTGGTGTGATCATCATGACACCAACGATGATAAGAGCTGGAGCAGTTGCTGCGCTTGGGATTGATCCGAAGAGCGGCTCGAGGAACAGTGAGAGGAGGAACAGAACTGCAACTGTGAGTGCAGTGAGACCGGTTCTTCCACCTTCTGCAACACCGGAAGCACTCTCAACGAATGTTGTGACTGTTGAGGTTCCGAGCATTGCACCGACTGTTGTTCCTAATGCATCGGCGAACAGAGCTTCCTTACAGTTAGGGATTGTTCCGTCCTTCTGGATGAGTCCTGACTTTCCTGCACATCCGATGAGTGTTCCGACTGTATCG
>DMOO01000180.1 GCA_003456855.1 Sphaerochaeta sp. | reverse complement strand
CTTCGTTCATCGCTATGATGACGATCACATCATCTACTATTTTGCCTATACTGACTTCCCAGGGATGATGGAGAAGCCTGTCGAATTCAAGACTCCACAGGGCCTTACAATCAAGGGTCACATCTACAGCTACCCTGGAGAGCACAAGAAGGATCTTGTAGTCTTCTGCCATGGACTTGGCGGCGGCCACAGATCCTACATGCGTGAGATCGAGTGCATCTGCAAACAGGGATATGAGGTTCTGTCCTATGACATCATAGGTTGCTGGGAGTCAGAGGGTAAGGACGTAAGGGGCATGAGCGAAGCAATCAATGACCTTGTCGCCTGCCTGGATTTCATCTATCAGTCAAAGGAACTCAAGGATAGGGGGCTCCATATCATAGGACATTCCTGGGGAGGCTATGCCGCAGGCAACATCCTGAGCTACAGACAGCGGAACATAAGGACCATCACAGTGATATCAGGCTTTGCAGGACTGGAGTCCTTCGCTGAGGTCGCCTATGGCGGAAAGCTCAAACCTTTCAAGAAGAACATCCTGAACTTTGAGAAGAAGGTCAATCCCGAGTATGCACTCAGCTGCAGCGTCGACGCATTGAAAAACACTCAGATCAAGGTCCTGCTGATCCAGTCCAAGGACGACTCCATGGTTCCTATCTCTAGCGGTCTGGAGTATGTCCGCTCCAGAGTGAACAATGAAAACATCTCTTACGTTGTAGTGGAAGGAAAGTACCATAATCCGAACTACACTGAGGATGCCGTCCAGTACATGGGTCAGACATTCGGTGAATTCAACCAGTTGGTGAAAGAGAAGAAGCTCAAGACCCTTGAGCAGAAGCAGGCCTTCATGAAAGAGAAGGACTTCATGAGGATGACCGAACAGGATGGAGACGTCTGGAAGAAAGTCTTCGAGATGATGTCCAGTGAGGAGTGACCATGGCAGACCAGTTTGACAGAACAAGGTTTGTGTTCGGTGATGAAGGACTTGAGAAGCTCTCCAAGGCCAGGGTCATAATCTTCGGTCTTGGCGGTGTTGGAAGCTTTGCCTCAGAGGCCTTGGTCCGGTCCGGTCTTGGTGCCATTGACATAGTGGATGCAGACACTGTGGATATAACAAACCTGAACCGTCAGAACATAGCCTTGCATTCTACCCTTGGCAGACCAAAGGTAGATGTTGCCTATGAGCGCTTTCTGGACATCAATCCGGACTGCGCCGTACGCAAGTACCAGATCTTCTATCTTCCTAATACTGCTGACCAGTTCGACCTTTCAAGATATGACTACGTAATTGACTGTATTGATACAGTTACTGCGAAAATTGAGTTGATTGTCCGTTCTCAGGCTGCCGGAGTACCGATCATCAGTTGCATGGGAACAGGCAACAAAGTGGACCCGACAAAGCTTCAGGTTGCTGACATCTCCAAGACGAGCGTCTGCCCTCTGGCCAGGGTCATGAGGCGTGAGCTTGCCAAGAGGGACATCAGGCATGTCAAATGTGTGTTCTCCACGGAAGAGGTGATCTCGCCGGACTCGGATCCATCAGTGGACCTGAACGGAAGCTCCGTTTTCAAGAAGAGGGTCCCTGGAAGCACATCGTTTGTGCCTTCAGTCGCAGGACTGATTATCGCCTCAGAGGTGATCAAGGACATAACAGGGAAGTTCAGGGAGACTGCTTCTCTTTGACAGGTGGATATTTCTACGCATATACTTATTCTGGAGGAAATTCATGGATTACATGGAAACAGTGAAGAGCAGGTACTCCTGCAAGAAATATTGTGACAAGCAGATCAGCAAGGAGCAGCTTGATGCCATTTTAGAGGCTGGAAGGGTTGCGCCTACGGCAAAGAACCTTCAGGAGCACAAGGTATATGTGGTCCAGTCTGCAGAGGGGATTGCAAAGATCGATTCAGTGACCACTTGCCGCTATGGCGCACCTACAGTCCTGATCGTTACATACGACAAGAGCAACACCTACATCTATCAGGGAGGCGTCTACAACGCCGGGGCAGAGGATGCGACAATAGTCGCAACCCATATGATCCTGGCATCCAGAGCAGTCGGTGTAGACAGCTGCTGGCTGAACAGATTCAACCCCGATGATGTCGCAAAAGCCTTCAATCTGCCTGAAAATGAGGTTGTTGTAATGCTTATGGACCTTGGTTTTGCTGCAGAAGGTGCTGGTCCGCTTCCAAACCACTTCAACAGAAAACCACTGGAGGAGACAGTCCACTATCTCTAAACTTGCCCAAAGCGAAATTCGATAGTATTATTGTCTAAGTTCTCTATTCAAGGAGGAGCAACAAAATGAAGGAAGCGCTTATCGGCCTGGGTATAGGTCTTGTAATAGCAATTGTCGTCTACATCTGGCAGAAGATCGGCAAGAATGAGATCGAGAAGAAGAGCAAGGCGGAGATCGCCAAGCTCAAGGGTCTTCTTGCAGACAGGATGGACATCGAGCCCGAGGGCATCACAAAGCTGAAGAAGGAGAACGAGGAGCTCAAGCAGGCAAACGAGAACCTCAGAATCACCAATGCCAACCTGTCACAGAAGCCGGGTAGGGCAGAGGTACAGAGACTCCACATCTACCAGCAGGCTGTCGACAGACTTGTCATCAACAGCCCTGGTTTCGGTGCTGCATGGCAGAGTGCCCTCAAGGAGAGCGAGGATGAGTTCGCAAAGACCTATACCGGAACACAGGCCTTCTGGAAGAAGGTCCTTCCCGGAAAGACCAATGCAAAACTCATCAGCAGTGATGTTGTCGACGAGCAGTAAGAATTAATTGACCAACAAACCATATTGGCATAAACTTCGTTTGTTGCCATGGTGGTGGAATGGTAGACACCGGGGACTTAAAATCCCCTGCCGCAAGGCGTGCGGGTTCGAGTCCCGCCATCAGCACTTGCGTCCCACCGGGCGCTTTTTATTGCTCTTTACATTTCGTGC
>DMOO01000054.1 GCA_003456855.1 Sphaerochaeta sp. | reverse complement strand
GCTGACGATCGACGACATCCAGCCGTCCAGCCGCCGCTTCCCGTACGTGGCCTTCAAGCCTAACCGCGAGTGCGGAAAGAACATTCTAGAGATCAAGGGACTGACAAAGGTCATCGATGGCCAGAAGGTCCTGGACAACCTGAATCTGCTGGTCAACAACGGAGACAAGATCGCCTTCGTAGGACCTAACCACTTTGCAAAGACCGTCCTGTTCGAGATCATCTCGGGCAACATGGAGCCGGACGATGGCGAGTACCTCTGGGGTGTCACGACATCACAGGGCTATTTCCCGAAAAACAACGACAAGCTGTTCCAGGAGGACATGTCAATCACAGATTGGCTTGGCCAGTACATCGAGGATGCCGATGAGACCTATCTCAGGTCCTTCCTTGGAAGAATGCTCTTCTCAGGTGATGAGGCCCTGAAGAGCTGTCTGGTCCTCTCAGGAGGGGAGAAGGTCCGCTGCGTGCTTGCAAAGCTCATGCTCGAGGGCGCCAACTGCCTTATCTTCGACGAGCCTACAAGCCATCTCGACCTCGAGGCCATCCAGAGCCTCAACAACGGTCTGATCGACTTCTCAGGTGTGGTCCTGTTCAACTCACACGACCACCAGTTCGTGGACTCCATTGCAAACCGCATCATCGAGTTCACTCCAAAGGGACTGATCGACCGCTACATGAAGTTCGATGACTACATGTCAGACCCAGCGATCAAGGCACTGAGAATGGAGATGTACGGTTCAAAGATCGCAGTCGCCCTTTGATTTCGGAGGATTGAATGGCCGGTAGCATACTTGCAGTCGACATCGGTAACACCAACATCGTCATGTCCTTGCATGACGGACAGAATTGGGGAGAGGCCCTAAGGGTCAAGACCAAGAGCAAGAAGGCCGTGACCGAGGTCTGCTCTGTTCTGAGCTCCATGGACAAGTGGTCCAAGGCCGTTGTCAGCAGCGTCGTCCCGAACCTGACAGGCTCCGTGATCGAGGCTGTGAAGACCATCGGCGGTGTGTCGCCGGTCGTTGTCGGAAAGGACATCGAGACAGGTCTGAACAAGGAGTCCATCCCTGCTGAGATCGGTGCTGATATCCTCTGCAACCTGATTGCTGCCCATAAATTGTATCCGGATGAGTATGTGACCGTCGCTGACTTCGGTACAGCCTTCACGACTGAGACCGTATCCCCATCAGGGGATGTCTTGGGGGTGACCATCGGACCTGGCATGATGACCTCGGTCAAGGCCCTGTTCGAGAACACCGCCCAGCTTCCAGAGATCCGTCTGGACATCCCGAACACCGTGATGGGACGTGATACCGTGGCTTCGATTCGCGCTGGTGTCATCTACGGCTTCATAGGACAGCTGAAGGAGATTGTGGACAAGGTGGAGGCAGAGGTCGGCCACAAGGTCATAGTCATTGCAACCGGAGGCTTCTCCAAGTATCTTGAAGGCCACATCTACGTCAACAGAGCTGATGTCAAGCACACTTTGGAAGGTGCCAGAATAGCCTGTATTCTAAATAGCTGATTTGTTGTATGGAAAAGAGATATAAAGATTACGCCAATGCGATTGTAAACGACATGCTCTCCCTTAGACTGGGTGATGCACTGTCCATAAACACAGAGGAGGTGGACTTCGAGTTCGCCAAGCTCATTGCAAACACAGCCCTTCCTGTGACGGATGTCACGGTCAAGATCGTCGTCCTCAACGGAGGGAAGCCTGTGCAGGTCCTGGACTTCGATCCGGCACCTCCTGCACACATGCCCACCGGCTATGCAATGCTTCGCCTTTCACATGAGTCTTTGAAGGAGGCAGTTTCGGGCCATGTCCTGGACATGGTGATTGACTCGAATGACCTGATCACGGTGCAGAAGCTTGGTCACCTTGCAGAACCTATCGTCCTGAATCGCAGAATCGCTGTGCCATGGTGCGTTGCCAAGGTCTTCGATGACGATGATCTGGGCTCCTGGAAGGCAATAGAGCAGCGTATCGAGCTTGGAATCCAGACCCAAAGCCTCTCTGCACGATACCGCAAGGAGAACTTCGAGAACTCCGACATCTCTGAGATGATCTTCCTTGGGGAAGGAACTGATTTCTCGGTCAAGGTTCCGCAGGGCAGTCTGTTCGTCGGAGGGACGCAGGTCCTTTCCTCAGGCCGAGAGTTCCTCAGCGGGATAGACTTCGACAAGCTTTCCTTCCTGGTGGACAGAGGCTCAGCTACAGGCACCTTCAGAGCCTGCGTCACGGTCTTCGGAAAGACATTCATGGCTGACTTCACCTTCAAGGACGGACTATTGGTTGACTGGACCCACAACGTCGATCTGGACAGGCTTCTGGACTTCGACGAGAACCTGAGAAGAGTAGGCTATATCTCCATGAGGGACCACGAGATAATTGTGTTCCTCGGCGGTGCCTTGGTTGATGCCCTGGGTGACGCTCCGGAGTCCGAGGAGGACATCCCGGACTACTTCAACACAAGCCTGTACAGCCTGGCCTGCCATCTGTCATATGTAGTCGATGTCAACTGCGTGTCCGGCAACGGCATTGCACGTGAGCTTGCAAAAGAGGGAGTTTTCCTGGAGTAGTTGTATTCTTTCTTTGAATATCTGCACCAAAGGTGTGGACAAAGATTTGCAGGGATGATATTTTAAAGCGATTCTTGAGCCGATGGGCGAAGGGGGTGAGTTATATATGGCATACGTGAAAGTCGATGAGACCGAACCACTTGAGAAAGCTATCAAGCGTTTCAAGAGAATGGTCGAGAAGGAAGGCGTCATCCGTGAATTCAAGATGCGCGAGTACTTCGAGAAGCCATCTGCAATCCAGCATCGTAAGAACAAGGCTCTTGCTCGCAAGCAGATGCTGAAGGTAAAGAAGATGCGCAACTCAAAGGCATATTAATTCTTGCTTTAACTCACAAGGCACTCCCGTTAAAGGGAGTGTTTTTTTTGTCTTTTTCAAGTTGTGCTACATCTAATAATTCCAATTCATATATTTCCTTTTTTCATAAAGTTTAAGAATAGGAAAGTCCCCATTGACAAATTTTTGTTGCCTGCAATCCCAAGTGGTGCAAAGATGAAACCAGAAGGAGATGAATATGGCGAAAAGCAAGCTTTTCAAAATGTTTGTGATGGTCATGGCCATCGTTGTGCTGTCAGCAGGCGCTGTCTTCGCGGATGACATCGATTACACTGTTGAGGTCAAGTTCCTTCTGGACTCCAGCAAGGTCCTTGATGGTGAGAACCAGTTGAACAAGGATCTTCAGGACATGTTCGTGGTCGAGAAGACCAACAACAGGGTTGTGTTGTATGTCGATAACCCTGAAAGGGTGTTCAACAACGGCGGTTGGACAAACAGAATCAGGGAGAAGGAAGGCAAGAAGAACATCGAGATCACCTACAAGAAGCGCTATGCGATCAAGGATGGTGATGTAGCCGCCGCGATTGAGCAGGCCATAAAGGATGACCCGATCATCACTGACGGCCGATTCGAGGCAGAGGTCGACTGGAGCTATGACAAGATGACCCTGAGCTTCTCCTCGGAGACCAAGATATCGAAACCTGAAGGTGGACTTAAGGGGATGTCGCAGGAGGACCTTGTCGGTAACCTTCTTGAGAACATGCCAAAGGACGAGGGCGGATGGATGTTCGCGAAGCTTCATTCTAAGAACATCCCTGAGGCAAGAATCGCAGGTCCTGTGGACTATGTCCGCTACACTGGATCCTACAAGGAAGTGGAGATTGACATCGAGGTCTGGAAGGTGCCTGAGAAGGGCTCCGGATTCTCCTATGTCACCGAGCTTTCCTTCGAAGGAGACTCCCTTGAAGATGCTGCACCTCTCAGAGAGGAAGTGATGAATCTTCTTGACGAACAGGGAATCCTTGTCCATGAATCATCGCTGAAGACGAACATGATTCTGGATGCTTACCTTTGATTTCTAATTACTAAAACTATTTCATATTCGAACCAATTAAATTTGTTGCGTTTTGTTGCACAAGGTTCTATACTTAGGGTGTCGGTGCCATATCGGCACCCTAATCATTTATGCAGGGAAGTGTGCAATGAAGAAGATAGTCATCGCTTTAGGTGGAAATGCATTGGGAAAGACCCCTTATGAGCAGCTTGAGCTTGTCAGGGAGACTGCAAAGCCTATCGTGGATCTGATACAGGAAGGGAATCAGGTTGTCATAGCCCATGGAAACGGACCTCAGGTTGGAATGATCAACCTCGGTCTTGCAACTGCAGCCCAGACAGGGGCGATCAAGTCAGACATGCCGTTCCCGGAGTGCGGCGCAATGAGCCAGGGCTACATCGGATATCATCTGCAGAATGCAATCGGCAACGAGCTTGTATCCAGAGGCCTGGACAAGGAGGTCTCTACTGTTGTCACCCAGGTCCTGGTTGATGAGAACGACCCGGCATTCCAGAACCCTACAAAGCCTGTCGGAGGCTTCTACGACAAGGATGTCGCAATGAAGATCCAGAGGGAGAAGGGTTACAAGATGGTGGAGGACGCAGGCCGTGGCTACAGACGCGTCGTCCCAAGCCCGAAACCGATCGATGTCATCGAGAAGAAGACCGTGGAGCGCCTCATCGCCGCAGGAAACGTCGTAATCACCGTAGGTGGCGGCGGAATCCCGGTTGTCCGCAGGGATGGACTTCTCTATGGAACACCTGCCGTCATCGACAAGGACTACGCTTCAGAGAAGTTGGCAGAGCTGATCGACGCAGACATGCTGATCATCCTCACGGCTGTTGAGAAGGTTGCCATAAACTTCGGAAAGCCGAACGAGGAGTGGCTTTCAAGCCTGACTCCGGATGAGGCCAGAAAGTACTCTGACGAAGGTCAGTTCGCACCTGGATCGATGCTTCCGAAGGTCAAGGCATGCGTGCAGTTCGCAGAGAGCAAGAAGGGCAGGGTTGCTGTCATAACATCGCTGGACAAGGCACTCCAGGCACTCAACGGAGAGACCGGAACCTGGGTCCGCCAGTAGCTATTTGAAGGAAAGCGAAATAATGTCTTGACGTTTTTTCGCTTTCCGTTTATAAATAGCAACGTATTGCGCTTGTGGTATAACGGTATTACCTCAGCCCTCCAAGCTGAAGACGCGGGTTCGACTCCCGTCGGGCGCTTAAAGGACCACGCAGAGAGATGTGTGGTCTTTTCTTTTATTTACGGAATATTTCAGCGGAGGATGCCATATGGGTCAGAGAGGAGAGGTTTTCTCAACAAGGTTCGTTACCAATGATAGGACGTATTTCTTCAACGTGAAGGAGAACTACAAGGGCGACATGTATCTCAACATCGTGGAGAGCAAGGGAACCGCAGACGAGGGCCGCTATATCCGCCAGAGCGTGATTGTCTACCCAGAGGATCTTGGAGAGTTCATCCGCGAGTTCCAGAAATCAGTCGATTTCATGAAGATGCACGCTGGAAAGAAGGAACAGAACTGATTTTCAGTACTTGAACGTCAATCTATGTATCGGACATGGTCCGTATTTGCGAAGGGCTGCCTTGTGTGAAGCACATGGGTAGCCCTTGTGTTTTTCAAAGCCGTACTGAGGCCAGCGCTCTGCGCATTTTACCATGAAACGGTCCCTGGCGTTCTTTGCAAGGATCGAGGCTGCCATTATCTCATGGATGGTGGCATCGCCCTTTACAATCGCCTTGCAGGGGATGTCCACGTCAGGGCGCTTGTTTCCATCTACAAGAAGGATCTCCGCTGTGATGCCTTTGGCCTCAAGTTGTTTCTGCACCTTGAGATAGGCGCGTTTCATCGCAAGCATCGAGGCCTGGAGGATGTTGATCTCATCAATCTCCTTGTGTGTTGCCCAGGCAACGGCCCAGGCTATGGCCTTCTCCTTGATCACAGGCTCGGCTACATCGCGCTTCTTCTCGGAGAGCTTCTTGGAGTCGTTCAGAAGCTCGAAGGGGAAGTCTGAGGGCAGCACCACCGCAGCTGCGCAGACAGGCCCGGCCAAGGGGCCTCGTCCTGCCTCGTCGGCACCGACGACTATGGTGTATCTTGGTTCCTCGAAAAGAGAGAGCTGTGTGTCTTCTTCTGCCTTCATTCTTGCCTTTCCGCCTTATTTACAGTAATTGATAATATAACAATTGCCATGTGGATTCAAATGCCATTTATGTGCTATTATCATTCAATGATGGGTAGGGGCATTATGCCCAAATCCAAGGTGTGAGGTAAGCGTGTTTCTGAAATCCGTTGAGCTTTACGGCTTCAAGTCTTTTGCTGACAGAACCAAGTTCGAATTCTCAGATGGTATCACATCTCTTCTGGGCCCTAACGGCAGCGGAAAGAGCAATGTCGTCGACTCTGTGAAGTGGGTTCTTGGTACCCAGGCTCTCAGCACAATCAGAGCCAGCAAGCGTGAGGATGTCATATTCAACGGAACCGACAAGCGCAAACCTATGCCCATGTGCGAGGTCATCCTGACTCTTAACAACGAGGAAGGGATCCTGAACCTCAACGCCACAGAGGTCGAGATCAAGCGCAGAGCCTTCAGAAACGGCGACAACGAGTACTACATCAACCGCGAGAAGGTCCTCCTCAGGAACATCAAGGAACTCTTCATGGACACCGGTGTGGGAAAGACGGCCTATAGCATCCTGGAGCAGGGCAGGATCGACCAGATTCTCCTGATGAAGCCGGAGGACAGAAGATACATCTTCGAGGAGGCCTCGGGTATCAGCCGTTTCAAGCAGCAGAGTGAAGAGGCTGCAAGAAAGCTTCAGAAGACAGATGACAACATGGCTCAGGTGGAGCTCCTGCTCCGTGAGGCCGAGAAGCTCTACAACAGTAGAAAACTCCAGCTGGACAAAGTAATTAAGCACAGGGAACTGACAGCACAGAGGGAGAAGCTTGAGGTTGACCTCCAGCTCTCATATCTGCAGTCACTGACAAAGCTCAAGGACTTCAGGCAGGCCGAGCTGGACAAGCTCGAGGATGAGGCACGCACGATCGACGCCGTCCTTGACAACGCCAGAGCGGGACTTGACCAGCAGCAGAACGAGCTCGAGCAGCTCAGAGCTCAGAGAGAGAACCTCAGTGGGAGGATGCGCACCTTCGAGGAGAAGATAAACTCCTTCAACACCACAATCGAGATCTACAACGAGCGTTTCCAGGACATCTCCCAAAGGTCCAAGGCGGCTAAGGAGAGGGCAATGGCGGTTCAGGAGAGAATGGACCGTGACAAGCAGCGCCTTGAAGAGAAGCAGGCAGACTACGAGAGCACACTTGAGAACATCCGCCTGACGGAGATCAGCATAGACAACGCCCAGGAAGACATAGAGAAGCAGAAGGCCGACAGAATCAAGCACCAGCTGGACATCGATGACCTTAACGAGCTCAACGACACCATCGCCGCAGAGAGACAGCAGATCACCGCAGAGATAAGCCAGCTTGCCAATGACATCGCTGACAACCTCGAGAAGAACATCAAGGGCAGTGGATACAGCTCTGTTCTCAGAGCCAAGGCCGAGAAGGACTTCCTTACAGAGGTCACCAAGACCAGGAACATCCTCAGAGAGAAAATCAAGTTCCTCAGAGATGTCACCTCAGTTGATTTTGACAGGGATGTGCTTCAGGAGGCCATTGAAGAGACAGAGGCGACTCTGCTCACAGCCATTGACGAGATCAAGGGACTCTTCCAGGAGTACAGCGGAACCATCCCTACCTTCCTTGATGATTTCACAGCACCTGACGGAACCCTGGCACGCAAGGCACAGCTTGATGCAGACCTGGAGAAGTCCTACCAGAGAGAGACCGACAACCGCAACAAGATAACAGAGCTCACAGGAGAGATCGAACGCCTTTCAAGGATGCTGATCCTGAAGGAGAGCGACCTCCGCGATCTTGAGATGGACAAGGTCCAGTTCGCTGCAAAGGCTGACAGCATAAAGAATTCAATCGGTGAGATCCGCTCAAGTCTGCAGCAGATGGAGTTTGACTTCTCGGATGCATCGCACTCGGTCGAGGCCGAGGAGAGCAAGGTCAATGAGGTCCTCGAGAAGATCGATGCCCTGAAGAACAGCAAGGGCGAGACCCTCGATGCCATCCAGGACCTGAAGGACGACATCGCGGAGCTGAACTTCACCATCGAGAAGCGCACACGCGAGATTAACGAGAACAACTCCAACTTCCAGGACAAGTTCAACCGCAAGCAGCAGCTGACGGTCGACATCGCAACCGGAAGAGAGAACATAAAGGCCCTTCTGGACAACATCCAGAAGGTCTTCACAGACTTCTTCGACAACACAGGAAAGAGCCTCAGGGAGTTCAACGACCATGAGATCACAGCCCCTGTCGAGGAGCTCAAGTCCAACCTGGACGATGTCAAGAAGCGCATCGAGACCCTTGGCTACATCAACTACATGGCCGAGGACGAGTTCAACGAGGCCAAGAAGAACTTCGACTTCTACAGCAAGAACATGGAGGACCTGACCAAGGCCAAGAACGACCTTGAGGAGGTCATCGCAGAGATCCGCAGAAGAAGCGAGGAGATGTTCCTCGAGACCTACAGCCAGATCTCCGCAAACTTCCAGGAGATGTTCACAACGCTCTTCGGAGGCGGTAAGGCAGAGCTGGTCCTGACAGACGAGGAAGATGTTCTGGCATCAGGAATTGACATCAAGGCCCAGCCACCTGGAAAGAAGATGCTCCAGTTGAACCTGCTCTCCGGTGGAGAGAGGTCGATGACAGCCGTTGCTCTTCTCTTTGCAACCTACATGGTCAAGCCGTCCCCGTTCTGTATCCTTGACGAGATCGACGCCGCCCTGGACGCCAGGAACATCGGTGCCTTCATGCGTGTTCTGGACAAGTTCGAGGACAAGAGCCAGTTCATCATCATCACCCATAACAAGGGAACCGTCATGGGTTCCAACAGCCTGCTCGGTGTGACCCAGCAGGAGCCTGGTGTGTCCAAGATGATAGGCTACAAGCTCGAGGACATCGAGGACGACACCAAGACCCACGAGACCCTCAAGGGTTGATTAAGCGGACATCGGCGTTACTCACTAGACATAATTAATAATTTATATAATAATTCATCGGTTATGTTTGATTCCATAAGTGACAAATTTTCATCAATAATTCGCTCAATGGCCGGCAAGTCCAAGATTACCGAGAAGAATATCCAGGACGCCGTTGAAGAGATAAAGGTTGCGCTTCTTGACGCGGACGTCAATCTCCGTGTCGTCAGACGCTTTGTCAACAGAACCATGGAGGAGGCCAAGGGAGACAAGGTCCTGAAGGCAGTCGACCCAGGTCAGCAGTTCACCAAGATCGTCTATGACAAGATGGTCCAGCTCCTCGGAGACCCGGATCACCAGAAGCTCAATCTCAGGGGACCTGATACAGTATCCGTCATCCTGATGATGGGTCTTCAGGGTTCCGGTAAGACCACAACCAGTGCAAAGCTCGCTCTCATGCTGAAGAAGCAGGGCAGACGTGTCATGATGGCCGCCTGTGACCTGATCAGACCGGCTGCAATCACACAGTTGCAGGTCCTCGGTGAGCAGGTCGATGTCCCTGTCTATGCAGAGCTTGACTCCAAGGACGCCGTCAAGGTGGCCGAGAACGCACTGAAGAAGGCAAAGCGTGAGCAGTATGATGTGCTGATCGTCGATACATCCGGAAGAATGTACCTCGATGACGCGATGATGAAAGAGCTCATGGACATCAATGCTGCCGTCAAGCCGGATGAGACACTGTTCGTAGCTGATGCGATGACAGGCCAGAACGCCGTCACAATCGCTCAGGAGTTCGAGCAGAAGGTCGGAATCTCCGGAGTCATTCTCACCAAGTTCGACTCGGATACCCGTGGTGGTGCCGCTCTCTCACTGAGAGAGGTAGTCGGAAAGCCGATCAAGTTCATTGGTGTAGGTGAGAAGCTTGACAACCTCGAGCCGTTCTATCCTGACAGAATGGCAAGCAGGATCCTCGGCATGGGAGACATCGTCTCTCTCGTCGAGAAGGCACAGGAGACCTTCGATGCCAAGCAGGCCGAGAAGCTCCAGGAGAAGATGGCGAAGAACACCTTCGACCTCCAGGACTATCTCGAACAGCTTGAGAACATGACCAAGATGGGCGGAATCGGAAAGATCATAGATATGCTGCCGGGAGCCAAGGGGAATATCTCCGAGGATGACATTGACAAGAAGGAATTGGTGAAAGAAAAGGCGATTATTCAGTCAATGACCTTCCAAGAAAGACAAAATATCTATATAATTGGTCCCGCTCGAAAGAAGAGGATCGCCAAGGGCAGCGGAACTTCCGTTGGTGAGGTCGGTCACCTTCTGAAGAAATTTGAAAAGATGCGGCTGAGTATGAAGAAGCTCGCTAAAAATAAGAAGTACCAGGCTGCTATGATGAAGCAGATGGGCATGAACTGAGATTCGTTTAGGAGGAATAGACGTGAGCGTTAGTATCAGATTGAAGAGATTCGGTACAAAGAAGAGACCTTATTACAGACTGGTTGTCATTGATTCCAGACTGTCAAACGTAGGTGCCCCACTTGAGGAGATTGGTTACTATCATCCAATCGAGGCCGAAGAGAACCAGGTCAAGATCGATGCTGAGAGAGCAACCTACTGGCTCAACAACGGTGCAAAGCCATCCGACACTGTCAAGGGACTTTTCGCAAAGCAGGGTATCAAAGCCACCAAAGCTCCTGCAAAGGACTGAGTAAGTGGAGAGGGAACTGGTTGAATACATCGTCAAGTCACTCGTCGACCAGCCGGACGCAGTCGAGGTCAATGTGATTGAGGGCGAGAAGTCCACAATCCTTGAGCTGAGAGTGTCCCCTGATGACATCGGCAAGGTGATAGGCAAGCAGGGCAGAATCGCAAAGGCCCTCAGGACCATCCTGAGCGCAACAGCGACGAAGAGCGGCAAGCACGCCAGCCTTGAGATCCTGGATTGATTGGTATGAAACAGGTCCTTGCAACCGGAGTGATCAGATCCCCACATGGCGTTAAAGGCTATGTCAAGGTGCATCCGTTTTCGGATGACTTTGATCATTTCTTTGAGCTCAAGGAAGTTACCTTGCAGCGAGGAGAGAAGACCAGAAGAGTTGAAGTCGAGAAGGTACAGAACCATTCCGGTGAGCTTCTGATGAAGTTCGTCGGCATAGATTCACCTGAGGATGCAAGATTCATTTCTGGTTGGGATATTCTGGTACCAAGAGAACAGGCCAGCAGGCTTGGTGAAGGTGAGGTTTACACAGCTGACCTACAGGGTATGAAGCTGGTATATAATAATGAAGAGGTCGCTGAAGTGGTCTCGGTGATGGATGGAGCCCAGGCAGTGTTGCTTGAGTGCCGTACATCCAGGAACGACAAGTTGCATCTCGTGCCGTATATGAAAGGCGTATTCGTCACGGATGTGGATGTCGAGAAAGGGACCATGACGCTTCTCAGACCGGAGTTGTTGGATTGAATATAGACATTCTTACACTCTTTCCTGAGATGCTCACCGGTTTCTTCACGAATTCGATCATGGCGAGGGCTGTCAATTCAGGCATCGTCTCCTACAACATCGTTGACTGGAGGCAGTACGCCGAGGACAAGCACCACAAGTGTGACGATTCACCCTTTGGTGGGGGTGCGGGCATGGTCATCAAACCCGAACCGCTCTTCAAAGCTCTAGATCGCCTTGATGCCATGAACAAACGTGTCGTCTATGCATCCCCATCGGGAAAGCGATTGACACAGGACTACGCCAGGGACCTGAGCCGGGAACCTGAGCTGGTCTTCATCTGCGGTCACTACGAAGGTATTGACCAGAGGATAATCGAT
>DMOO01000126.1 GCA_003456855.1 Sphaerochaeta sp. | reverse complement strand
TGCCAGAGGTAGTTCTCGAACTGCTCGAACTGGTTGAAGATGACGATGTGCTTGCCGCGCTCCGCATCAAGCTCATGGCACTTGTCGAAGATCTCCTTGACGTTTGACTCGCAGCCCGGTGTTGCGATGACCTCACCTGCAACTGTCTTGAGCCAGTTGAATCTCTCCTGAGACATCTCTGCAGGAAGGATTGCGATGCTCTTGCAGCCGAGAAGTGCGCTGTTGTATGCGCCGCCGCGGCAGTAGTTACCGGTTGATGGCCAGACAGCCTGCTGGTTCATTGCATCGAAGTTACCTGTTGCAAGGGCAGGGGCGAGACATGCATATGTTGCTCCAACCTTGTGTGCTCCTGTCGGGAAGTACTTTCCAACCAGAGCAAGGATCCTTGCCTTGACGCCTGTGAGCTTCTTGGGAATCTCGATGTAGTTTACACCACCGAATCCACCACCCTGCATGACAGGCTCGTTCTTCCAGGTTACCCTGAAAAGGTTGACTGGGTTGACATCCCAGAGACCTGTCTTTGCAAGCTTTGCCTTGACATCGGCAGGGACTGTGGATGGGTCAATCATCTGCTTGAATGTAGGAAGAAGGATTCCTTTCTCTCTGCAGACCTTGACGTTTCTTGCTCTCACTTCAGGATTGACGTTCAGATTGATGAGCATTTATGTCCTCCATAAATATAATGCGGTTTGACCTGGTCCTATGACCTTTCAGGCTGATTATCGCACAGCTAATAGATATTGTAAACAATTATTTGCGGAGAAATTTAGATAAATTGAATTTTGGAGAAGTCAAATTGAGTTTTCCATAAGAAAGTTTGTTGAAAATTGAAAAATCTGAACAAAATTGAGGAAATATGGTGTAAAATGCTTCATGGAATGTAGCTTCCATCATTCCTAAGCTGTGTATGTTGCGGTTTGTTGCAAAAACATTTGACTTTGGATGCAGATGGTTTACAATTCTATAGTAGGAATACATTGCAACTGAAAAAGGGGGTTTAGTGTAATGGGTGACAGAATGAGACCCGTTCCGTTCGAGGAACTTATAGACAGGATTTTCTCGGAGTACCGCAATCACGGTACCATCTTCGGAATCCACAAGGAGGATTTCTACAAACCAAGCGGAAAGCACTCTATCTCCGTTTTCGGCCAGAAGTGCTCGACCCCGCTCGGACCTGCCGCGGGACCACATACCCAGCTGGCTCAGAACATAGTCAGCGCATACATGGTGGGCGGCCGTTTCATGGAGCTCAAGACAGTTCAGATCATGGACCATCTGGAGATCGCAAAGCCTTGCATCGATGCACGTGACGAGGGACACAACGCAGAGTGGTCGACTGAGTACACTCTGGAGAAGGCCTATGACGAGTATCTCAAGGCATGGTTCGCCATCCACCTGATCCAGGCCGCATTCTCCGGCAAGGTCGAGGACCCTGACTTCATCTTCAACATGAGTGTCGGATACAACCTCGACGGCATCAAGCAGCCTAAGATGCAGACCTTCATCGACAACATGATCGATGCCAACAGAAGCCCGCTCTTCAAGGAGTACAAGGCCGCCCTTAAGAATATTATAGAAGACGGCAACCTCCTGGAGGGTTCAGACCTCGAGGGCCACGAGAAGGCACTGAAGGGACTTGAGGAGCGCATCAGCGCAAGCATCTGCCCAAGCGTGACGATCTCGACGATGCACGGCTGCCCTCCGAAGGAGATCGAGGCGATCTGCACCTACATGCTGACGGAGAAGCACAGAAACACCTTCGTCAAGCTCAACCCGACACTTCTGGGCTATGATGAGGTCCGCAGGATCCTCGACGACATCGGATTCGACCATGTCGGACTCAAGAGGGAGAGCTTCGAGCACGATCTGCAGTATCCTGATGCAATCGCAATGCTGCACAGACTGGTGGAGCTTGCAAAGAAGGAGAAGCTCGGCTTCGGCGTCAAGCTTACCAACACACTTGGAAACGTCAACGACGGAAAGGTCCTTCCCGGTGACGAGAGATACATGTCAGGTAGGGCGCTTCTTCCTATCTCGACAACAGTCGCAAGCCGTCTGAGCGATGAGTTCGGCGGAAAGCTTCCTGTCTCCTATTCCGGTGGATGCACACTGTTCTCGGTCAAGGACATCTTCGACACAGGCATCAGACCTATCACAATGGCAACCGACATGCTAAAGCCGGGCGGATACGCAAGGATGGCCCGCATGGCAGAGAAGCTTGAGAAGGAGAGCAAGACCTGGGCAAAGACGGACATCGATCCAGAGGCAGTGAGGGAGCTCTCGAAGAACGCAAGGACAGCTGAGTACTCCCAGAGGGAGTTCAGAGGAGAGAGGGAGGCCAAGGTCAATGATGCCCTTCCATTGTTCGACTGCTATGTCTCACCTTGCATGCAGGCCTGTCCTATCCACCAGAACATCCCTGACTATGTCAGCCTTGTCGGTGAAGGCCGCTATGCAGAGGCCTTGTCTGTCATATACGAGGAGAACGCACTTCCTAACATCACCTGCAACATCTGTGACCACCAGTGTCAGTTCCACTGCGCAAGAATGGACTATGAGGGTGCTGTCCAGATAAGGGAGATGAAGAAGATTGCAGTCGAGAAGGGAACCAACGAATACCTCCAGAAGCTCTGGGAACAGCCACAGGCCCCTGCAGACGTGAAGGCCGCCGTTGTAGGTGCAGGCCCTGCAGGACTTTCAGCAGCATTCTTCCTTGCCAGATCAGGCTTTGACACGACAATATATGAGAAGGCTCCGAACGCAGGTGGAGTCGTCGCCAACATAATCCCTAAGTTCAGAATCGACCCGAAGGCGGTGCAGGCGGACATCGACCATGTCGCAGCCCACGGAGTCAAGTTCCAGTACAGCGCCAAGAAGGAGTACGTCACGGTCAAGGCGCTCAAGGATGCCGGCTATGATTTCATCTACTACGCTGTTGGAAGCGAGAAGGACAATCTGATCAAGGTCGAGGGCGAGAAGGACAAGGTCTACGGAGCCCTTGAGTTCCTCGAGGCCTTCAAGGAGAACAAGGCAGCCTCGATGCTGGGCAAGCACGTTGTGGTCACAGGTGGTGGAAACACCGCAATGGACAGCGCAAGAGCCGCAAAGAGAACAGCTGGTGTCGAGGATGTCACCGTTGTCTACAGAAGAAGCCGCAAGGAGATGCCGGCAGATCCTGAAGAGTACAAGATGGCCCTTGATGACGGAATCAAGTTCTACTTCCTCTCCAATCCTAAGGAGATTGCAGGCGGCAAGCTCATCTGCACGAAGATGGCCCTCGGCGAGCCTGATGCATCCGGCAGAAGACGCCCGGTCGAGACCGACGAGACCTTCATCCTTGACTGCGACGCACTGGTGACCGCAATCGGCGAGCATGCTGATTCAGAGGCCCTTACCTGGTACGGACTTCCAGTCAACGGAAAGGGCTGGCCGATGGTCAATCCTGATACTAACGAGACCCCTGTCGAGAACGTCTACGCTATTGGTGATGTCCAGAGCGGACCATCAACGGTCGTGAGATGTATCGCATCCGCAAGAAAGGCTGTCGAGGCCTCCATAGACAAGGTCTTCGACGAGATCAAGGATTACGAGGAGGTCAAGGACGAGCCTGAGGTCGAGGAGGAGTACACCGAGGAGCCTGAGGACGAGTCCTATCTCGAGGCAGAGGAGAGGTTCTTCAAGGATGTCCAGGAGCGCAAGACACACCTTTGCACCGACTGCAAGAGCTGCTCGGAGTGCAAGAGCGTCGAGGAGTTCGCAAGACAGGAGGCCAAGAGATGCATGGACTGCACATACTACTGCAACAAGTGCGTGGATGTCTGTCCTAACCGTGCAAACGTGGCCATCGACATGAGGTTCTCAGAGAACACGGACGATCCGTTCCAGATCCTGCACCTCGATGCATTCTGCAACGAGTGCGGAAACTGCGCCACCTTCTGCAACCACATGGGCAGACCGTACAAGGACAAGTTCACACTGTTCAGCAGAAGAGACGACTTCGACGACAGCACTAACAGCGGTTTCTATGTCGAGGGTGACCTGCTTCTGGTCCGCCTGGAAGGCAAGATCATCGAGTGTCATATGGATGGTGAAGGAGAGCTCATCGGAGATGTCCCGGCACTGGTCAAGGAACTCATCGAGCAGGTCTTCATAAGCTATGACTATCTGCTTACAAGAGTGGAGGAGTGAACATGATCACAGTAATCAGGAACACCAGAGTCGTCCAGACCATGGAGCCTGTCCAGGTTCTGTGCGGAGTGGACGTAGTCATCGAGAACGACAAGATCAAGGCGGTTGGCAAGAACGTCGCCAAGGACGTGAAGGCCGACAAGATCATAGAGGGTGACGGCAAGACCGTCATCCCAGGCATGGTCTGCGGACATCACCACTACTACAGCGGCCTGAGCCGTGCAATGATGATCTCCTCAGGACCACAGACGGATCTGATCCAGATCCTGAAGGAGTGGTGGTGGAGACTGGACCGTGCACTGGACGAGGAGTCCCTGTACTACAGCTCCCTGATCTGCACACTTGATGCCATCAAGAACGGTACAACATCGTGTATAGACCATCATGAGAGTCCTAACTACATCGGCGGAAGCCTTTCCACCATCGCAAAGGGAATGGAGAGGTTCGGCCTTCGTGGAATGGTTGCCTACGGAATCACCGACCGCAACTACGGCATGAAGGAGATCAAGGACGGAGTGGCCGAGGGAATCAGGTTCGCCAAGGAGGTCGATGACCGCAAGCGGAAGGGCGAGTACGTTCTCTGCGAGGCCATGGTCGGAGGCCATGCCCCGTTCACAATCCCTGAGGAGGGGATGGAGATGCTGGCCGACTCCGCAAGGCAGACTGGCCGTGGAATGCACCTCCATGTTGCAGAGGGCGAGTATGACAGCATCTGGTCACACCACTTCTACAACGAGGACATCATGGACCGTCTTGACAGGCATGGACTTCTTAACGACAAGACCCTGCTGGTCCACGGAATCTGGCTGAACGAGCACGAGGTTGACCTTCTGAACGAGAGAGGCTGTTTCCTTGCCCACAACCCGAGAAGCAACATGAACAACGAGGTCGGCTATCCGAAGTACCTGCCTAAGGTGAAGAACCTGATCATGGGAACCGACGGCTGCGGAAGCAACATGTTCGAGGAATGCA
Source organism: Sphaerochaeta sp. (assembly GCA_003456855.1). Lineage (GTDB taxonomy): Bacteria > Spirochaetota > Spirochaetia > Sphaerochaetales > Sphaerochaetaceae > UBA9732. Next base: position 194 of record DMOO01000126.1, on the reverse strand, counting down.
AGATCGCCTTCCTGAAGAACCGCGACGCCAAGGGTCCTTACTGGCCGGGAGACTACCAGAGAGCCCTTACCAACGCCAACAAGCTTCTTGAGAAGTACTTCACCGGAGAGAAGTTCGGACGCGTGGAGCCTGGCTACAAGGCAGATCTGGATATCCTGGACTACCAGAACCCGACACCGCTTATTGCAGAGAAC
>DMOO01000026.1:205-6820 GCA_003456855.1 Sphaerochaeta sp. | reverse complement strand
TCCCGTTCACAGAGCCTTCAATCGAGATCCACATCAAGCATCCTGTGCTTGGATGGTTCGAGATGGGTGGTTCCGGAATCTTCCGCCCAGAGGTCACAAAGTCACTCGGAATCGACGAGCCTGTTCTGGCTTGGGGCCTCGGAATCGACAGAATGGCCATGATGCACCTTGGAATCAATGACATAAGGGATCTGTTCTCACCGAACATTGACTCCGTCAGAACAAGGAGGGGTAACTGATGCCTAAGTTTGAAACCAAAGAGAAACTTCTTTTCGACCTTCTTGGTCGCAAGTATACAGATGATGAGCTTGAGCAGGTCTTCCCACGTGCCAAGGCCGAGCTTGACGAGCATGACACCGAGAACGGCGTCTTCAAGATCGAGCTGAACGACACCAACCGCCCTGACCTCTGGTCGGCAATGGGCCTTGCAAGACTTCTCAAGAACTATGAGAACCCTGAGATCAAGGAGTACGACTTCTTCTCCTCAAAGTGCTACACAGCCGACAACAAGGGCCGCGAGCTCCATGTCGGACCAAGGCCCAAGGAGGTCCGTGAGTTCTCATGCGGCTTCGTTGCAACCGGCAAGGTAGTCGACGAGGACATCCTGCTGACACTGATCCAGAGCCAGGAGAAGCTCTGCTTCAACTTCGGCCGCAAGAGAAAGACCATTGCAATGGGAATCTACAAGAACGACCCGATCAAGTACCCTATCCACTATGACGGCGCCGATCCTGACAAGACACACTTCACCCCGCTGCACATGGAGGAGGACCTCACTCTCAGAGAGATTCTGGAGAAGCATCCGAAGGGACAGGAGTACGGCTACATCATCAAGGACAAGCCGGTCTACCCTTACCTCTATGATGATGCAGGAGAGACACTCTCCATGCCACCGGTGATCAACAGCGCCTACGTCGGAGCCGTTGAGGTCGGCGACAGCAACCTCTTCGTCGAGATGTCTGGCCCAGGACTGAAGGACATCCTCCTCTGCGCCTCCATCATGGCGGTCGACATGGCAGACCTCGGTTTCACGATCGAGCCTGTGAAGGTCATCTATCCATACGAGACGGAGTTCGGCAAGGAGATCACAGTCCCTTACTACTTCCAGGATTCACAGAGCTGCACCATCCAGGACATCAAGCATGTCCTTGGTGAGGACCTCACTGTAGAGGATGCAAAGGATGCACTTCTCAGAATGGGCGTCTACAGCGTCTCAGAGGGCGACACGATCCACATCACCTGCCCTGAGTACCGCAATGACTTCCTCCACCCGGTCGATGTCGTAGAGGATGTCATGATAGGATACGGCCTCGAGAACTTCGAGCCGACAATCCCACGTGACTTCACCATCGGTCGTCTCACTCCGGCTGAGGAGCTCGGACGCAAGGTCAAGGACATCATGGTCGGAATGGGCTTCCAGGAGATGATCTACAACTACCTCGGTTCAAGACGCGAGTATGTGGACAACATGCACATCACCGGCGACAAGGTCATCATGATCTCAAACCCGATGAGCGAGAACTTCGAGGCCGTGAGACCATCGATCATCCCATCCCTGCTTGAGAGCGAGAGCGTCTCAGGCCATGCAACCTACCCTCACAAGATCTTCGAGGTCGGCAAGGTCGCATTCCTCGAGCCTTCCGACAACAGTGGAACGGTCACCAGAAACAACCTCGGCTTCATGTGTGCAGACGGAAGCGCCGGCTTCAACGACGTCAACAGCTTCATCAACACACTGATGTACTTCCTCAGAGTCGAGTACACACTTGCAGTTCCTGAAAATGACCCTAGGTTTATCACAGGACGCTGTGCTAAGATAATGGTTGGAGGAAGGGAGATCGGCGTGTTCGGAGAGGTCCACCCTGCAGTTCTGGAGAGCTGGGGATGTTCGATGCCTGCTGTAGTAGCCGAGATCGATCTTGACTGTTTACTGTGATTGACAAAGATATGAGCATCGATGCCCTGCGCATCATGCTGAATTCAAGGTTCTTCGAAGAGAAGACCGAACAACTATTCAAAGCCGGTCTGGTGCATGGTACCACACACCTTGCAAATGGTCAGGAAGCTGCACAGGCCGGTCTTTGCATGGCCCTGGAGGATGAGGACTGGATAGTCCCCACCCACCGTTGCCATGGTTTCTCGATCTGCAAGGGCTCATGGCCCGTTGCAATGTTCTCTGAGCTCTTCGGCTCAAGACATGGTCTGGCAAAGGGACTTGGCGGAAGCATGCACATGCCCGACAAGGAGAACGGCAACCTGGGATCCTCGGCGGTCGTGGGTTCAGGCGTCCCTCTTGCAACTGGAGTCGCCTTCTACCAGAAATTCAAGAGCGTTGGAAGCGCATCGTTTGCAACATCAACAACACAGAACCCGAAGGACCTTCCTGCTGTTCCAGTGAAGAATATCAGTGTGGCTATCTTCGGTGACGGAGCCTCAAGCAGAGGCAGCGTCCATGAATCGATGAACCTGGCCTCAATCTGGAAGCTCCCTGTTCTCTTTTACTGTGAGAACAACCACTACGGCATGTCAGCCCCAAGCGACAAGATGATCAGCATAGACCGAATCGCCGACAGGGCAAAGTCCTACAGCATGCCGGGCAAGACAATTGACGGAAACGACTTCGAGGCTGTCTACGAGGCAGTCAAGGAAGCCACAGAATACATCAGAAACGGAAACGGACCTTACCTTCTTGAGGTCCTGACCTATCGCTTCAAGGGTCACTCCAAAAGCGACAGACGCCTTTACAGAACCGCAGACGAGGAACAGCAGTGGCTCCTCAGAGACCCCATCACCCTCTTCGAGGAGAAGCTGGTGGAGCGCGGCTATCTGACAGTGGACGAGGTCAAGCAGATAGAGAAGGAATGCCTTGACGGCATGGAGGCCCAGGCCAGACAGGCCTTGGAGAAGAGAAACGAGAAGCTCACCCCTGAAGAGGTCGAGAATCTTGTCTATGCATCCAAGGAGGAACGCCCATGACATTCCGTGAAGCAATCAGAAAGGCATTGTCGGACGAGATGTCCGCTGACAAGAACGTCATACTCTTCGGAGAAGACATCGGCGTGTACGGTGGCTGCTTCAAGGTCTCGGAGGGCCTTTGGAAGGACCATCCGGACCAGGTCGTAGACACCCCGGTCTCAGAGGAAGGCTTCACAGGCATGGCCGTAGGCGCTGCAATGATGGGCCTCAGACCTGTCATCGAGATAATGTACGCCGACTTCTACACACTTATCTTCGATCCAATTGTGAACCATGCTGCAAAGACTCACTTCATGAGCGGTGGACAGTTCTGCTGCCCTATCACTGTACGTCTTCCGGAGGGAAGCGGAACCGGACACGGTGCCCAGCACACCCAGAGTCCTGAGGCCCTGTTCCTCAATGGAACCGGTCTCAAGATCGTGGCTCCATCCAATCCATCGGATGCCTACCACCTTCTCAGGGCATCAATCAGGGACAACAACCCAACTCTTTTCTTCGAGCACAAACTGCTCTACCCGATTGATGGCGAGATTTCGCCAGAGCCGGTCGAGATCGGAAAGGCAAAGGTCATAGGAAACGGTCTGGATGTCACAATCATCGCCTACTCCCATGCTGTGAGCACGGCACTCAAGACTGCAGAGATACTCAGAGACGATGGAATCAATGCAACTGTGGTGGACCTCAGAACCCTGAACCCATTGGACAGGGAGACGATCTTCCAGCAGGTGCAGAAGACTGGCCGCGTTGCCCTGATCCAGGATCCGAACGGCATTGGTGGAATCGATGCACAGGTCTGCGCAACGATCTGCGAGGACCCGAAGACCTTCAAGTCCCTCAAATGTCAGATACTGCAGTTCAGTGGAAAGAACACTCCGATCCCGTTCTCAAAGGACCTAGAGGCTAAGACCATCCCTCAGGCAGAGGATGTGGCCCTGGCCATAGCAAAGCAGTTCAACTGAGATCACTTCAGAACAGTGTTTCTGAACTCCTCTATGAAGCCCTGAAGGGCCTGTTTGTCATTGCAATCGGCAACTCCCTGGAAAACAGGGCTTCTTCCTCCACCTTTTGCATTGATTATTGATAGAAGTGTCTTTCTCAGGCCATTGAAATCAATGCTCTCATACCTGCCTTTAAGTGCAATGAGCCACTTTGTCCTGCCCTTGTCAGGACAGAGGACCACCATTGCAAGGTCCTGGAAGGTTGGGACGGCGTTTGCATAGCAAAGAAGGTCGGTACCCTCCTCGCAGACTATGGAGCAGAAGCCGTAGGAATCGACAGCATCCTTGATTTCAGCCAGAGCCAGGGCCTTATAAGCCTGAGTCCGGGCGTTTCTGGCCTCGGTCAGGGCGTTCTGAAGTGCCTCCACCTGGCCTTCAAGCTCGTCGGCCTTGCAGCTCAGGCGTCTGTTCAGCCCCTGAATCACCTTCTCGTTCTGGATTGCACTCTCGATGGCCTGCTCCCCACAGCGGAAGTACAGCCTTACATGGCCTCTTATCTGCTCGTGGCCAAGGCTGTAGATCAGTCTTATCTCAGAGGTGTTGGCAACGTGGACACCTCCGCAGGCAATACGGTCAACCCCTACTATCTCGACTATCCTGACATCGCCCTCGACCTTGATGGACCTTCTGAGTCCAAGGGCCTCTGCATCCTTGTGGCTCATCTCGTGGTAGATTATGGGATGCGCCTCGGAAATGGCCTGGTTAGCCGCCCTTACAAGGGCATCGACTGTCTCCTGTGAAATCTCAGCCTTGTCAGTCTCTATGGTCAGGTACTCCTCTCCCTGATGCACCGCCACTGTGCCGATCTGGTGGTTTGTGAAAAGCAGACCCGATAGCATGTGCTGGGCTGCGTGCATGGCCATGAAGCGGTATCTGTGACCCCAGTCAAGACTGAGAACAAGAGAATCCCCCACGGAGACAGGGCAATCCTTCTCCAGAATCAGAACGGAATCCCCGTCATCGGCCTTTCTGGTGTCCAATACCGAATACGAACCCAAGAAGCCCCTGTCGCCAGGCTGTCCACCGCTTTCAGGATAGAAGATCGTCCTGTCCGTCTGGACCTCTGTGGCCTTGCCGGTGTGTCTGACTGCGGTGACCACAACTTCTGCGGTCTTGAGATATGTGTCCTGATAATAGAGCTTTTCCATACCGGCAATGATAGCACATAAAGTTGTCTTAGACTGCGAAAATGGTTATCTTATTGTCATAGGAGATGTAAACATGGCTAGAATCAAGTCTGCATGGGAAATTGCACTGGAGAAGACCAAGGACATAGAGATCGACGAGGAGAAGTACCGCACCGACAAGCTAAGCAAGGACGGAATGGCACTTGCAGGCGGATACCTCAACAACACCGACAAGAAGATCGAAGAGGTCGCCACACAGTATGCATCCTACACAGGCGAGGATCTCAAGCTTGTCCGTGAAGGCATGGTCAACACCATCATGGCCAACATAAGCCTCCCCTCTGATGACATCTACCAGATGCGGTTCGAGAGAAACTGCGACCTTGTGAACCTGGTCACCTCAGGCGATTCTCAGGCAACAGGTCTCATGCAGCAGATCGGTGACTTCCTCAAGCAGTATCTCGATGCCAAGAGCGCATTCGTGGACAGGATGAAGGCACAGATCCAGCAGGCCATGGAGAACAATCCTGAAGGCGTCAACAGCCAGCAGTACTCACAGATCATCAACCAGAACCTGAAGAAGATGGATGACCAGTACGGCGAGGCTCTGGAGAACACCAAGGAAAGCCTCAGACAGCTTCTGGGCTGAGTTTTTCACTTTAATCCAAAGAGTTTTTCACTTTAAACTGTTTAGCAAGTCTCTTATGGTGAAAAAGTCCTGCATTTAATCAAATCATATAGTTGAAGTTCTCTGTCTGGTGATTGATTATGTCCTGGAGCGTAATGCCTTCAAGATAGTTGTTCACTGTATCGAAAAGGCCCTGCCAGACATAGAGAAGCTGTGAGTCGGCAGCGGCAGCGGCCTCTGCAGGGTCCTCAAGGTTTGGAATCGGGGCAAGACTGCCCTCTGCAAGCTTCAGAATCTCTGCAACAGTGTACTTGTCAGGAGTCCTGGCAAGCATGTATCCGCCCTGGGCTCCACGCACTGTCTTGAGAATCTCGGGTCTGTTAAGAAGGGAAACTATCTGCTCGAGGTATTTCTTGGAGATGTTCTGCCTTGCTGCAATGTCCTTCAGGGCTATGCAGCCCTCCCCGTAGTGCTGGGCAAGGTCCAGCATGACACATAGAGCATAACGACCTTTGGTTGAGATCTTCATTCATCAGCCTCCAAGACAATAATACCCTATGGGTTGGTAGGTTTTCAATAGACAAAGACACCCGGCCTCTCGACCGGGTGAAAACAATCAATGGTGAAACTCAATCCTGGAAAAGAGGAGTTGAGAGATAGCGGTCCCCTGTGTCAGGGAGAAGGACCACGATGGTCTTGCCCTTGTTCTCAGGACGCTTTGCAATCTGTGTGGCTGCAAAGAGAGCAGCTCCAGATGAGATTCCCACCAGAACTCCGTCTGTACGTGCAACAGACTTTCCTGTGGCGAAGGAATCCTCGCTGGTGACAGTGATGATCTCATCGTAGATCTTTGTATTAAGCACCTCCGGCACGAAGCCCGCGCCGA
>DMOO01000026.1:0-156 GCA_003456855.1 Sphaerochaeta sp. | reverse complement strand
GCTCCGATGCCCTGGATCTTGTGTGGTCCTGCCACACCCTTTGAAAGCACTGGGGAATCAGCAGGCTCCACAGCCACAACCTTGACATCAGGGTTCTTTGACTTCAGGTACTCTCCAACTCCGGAAAGTGTTCCACCGGTGCCTACTCCAGCCACG
>DMOO01000075.1 GCA_003456855.1 Sphaerochaeta sp. | reverse complement strand
CAGTACAAGGACAGGCTCTTCATCTTCCTCTTCGGCAAAGAGGAGCGTAAGGAATGGACCCTTGAGCTCTACAACGCAATCAACGGGACCGACTACACAGATGCGTCCGCAATCGAGATCAACACTTTGGACAATGTCTTGTTCATGGGGATGAGGAATGATGTCTCCTTCATCATTGATGGGAACCTGTCTCTGTTCGAGCATCAGTCGACGTTCAATCCAAACATGCCTCTCAGGATGCTCGAGTATCTTGTGGATCTGCTGAGAAGATACTGTGAGGAGAAGAATTACAACTACTACATGGCCTCCGGAATTCCTTTGCCTAACCCAAGGTTTGTGGTATTCTCGAATTGGGAAGGGGATAATCAGGACGAGAGAACCCTCAGGCTGAGCGATATGTTCATGAACCCTCAGGAAGAGGTCAGCATTGAGCTCTATGTCAGGGTGCTGAACATAAACCACGGCTACAACAAGCACATAATGCAGCGGTGCAGACCTCTTCTTGATTATTCCATTTTTGTGGATACAATTAGAGAGTGCAGGGGAAGAGGAATGGACCTGGGTTCCGCGATAGACAGGGCCATAGACGGATTGCCGGACGACTCCATGATCAGGGGTCTTCTGCAGAGCAACAGGACGGAGGTCAAAGGTATGCTTGAGACTGAGAACGATGCAAAGAAAGTGTTGGATATGGTTTACTACAACGGAAAGGTTGAAGGCAAAGCTGAAGGGCATAAAGATGTTGCCAAGTTGTACAGCATCCTTATTAATGAGAAGCGCCATGATGACTTCGAGAAGGCTCTAAGCAACGAGGAGTACATGAACCAGTTGCTTGAGCAATACAAATTGCTCTGAACACCATGCCCCCTTCCAAGTGAAGGGGTTTTTCATCAATACCCCACAAGAAGACCCAATAGAATGAAGGCTGTCACCAGAAGGAGGACTGCGGCGAACAGCGGCCAGCCCTTCTTGATCCATCTGAAGTACTCGACCTCGATCATCGACAGTGATATCAGCAGGACCGGGCTGGTAGGGAATATCACGTTTGTGTAGCCATCTGCGCAGGTGTAGAGGAAGACAAGCATCTGCTTTGAGAGACCCGTGTTGACCATCGCAAGCAGGCCCATCACAAGGATCGCCTTGGCAGTGGATGATGAGATGAAGAACTCGAGAACGAGAATGATAAGGTATATGGAGATCGCCACAGTGAATGGGCTGTGGCCTTCGATGATAGCGTTTATCTGATGGACAAGGGTAGGCATGATGCCGCCTTCCTCGAAGACGAACTTCACCGATGAGGCGAAGGCTATGAAGGCAAGGGTGGGCAGTGCGCCAAGAAAGCCTTTTCCAAAGCTCTTGAGAACCAGTTTGAGATCCAGGCTGGCAATGAACCCCGCGACCGTGCCGAAGACAAGGAAGTAGGCGGTTATTATCGGAACGGTATAGCCTCTCAGTGAAGGCACGATTGAGACGGTGACTATCAGGGCAAGGGCCACAAACATGAAGATGGAATAGGCTATTCTTGTCCTTCTTGATTTTTCAGTTGGGGCCTCGGCCTGCATGTCGGTAGCCATAAGCTGCTGGTCATGATTGTAGGTGAGGCTGGCTTTGGGGTCCTTCGTGATCTTTCTGACGTGGTTGAAGACAAAGAGGAGAAGGATCGCGAACATCATGGCGAACATCAGGAGGCGGAACCAGATGTGCTCCATTGGATTGGCCCCAATGATCTGGCTGGCCAGAAGCACGGTGAACGGGTTGGTCACGGCTCCGGCGAATCCGAAACCGCAGGCTATTGTGCAGCAGAGAAAGCCTGTGAAGGAGTCATAGCCTATGGATATGCAAAGCGCAGCCACGATGGGCAGCATGGTCAGCATCTCCTCGAACAGCCCCAGGAAGGAGCCGAAGCAGTAGAAGAGAAGGGATATCAGGGTGAGAAGAAGTCCGCGCCTGCTTCTGAAGGTGCTGGAGACCTTGTCGAGCAGGGCCTTGACTCCTCCTGTGTCGTTCATCACCTGGAAGGCGGAAGATATGACGAACAGGAACAGCGCCAGCATCGAGATGGCAAGTCCATCGGATGAGAAGAACACAAGAACCGGTGCAAGCAAGCCCTTCCAGATCGGGATGCCGCTCTGGTCCTGCTTGGGGATGTACTGGAGATAGTTCGGACTACCGTCAGGGAGTATGCCGAAATCGCCTTTAGGCACCACAAAGGTGAGTATTATCGAAAAGGCCAGAAGGCCGAGGAACAGGGCAGTGACGTTTATGAATGTCTTCTTTGAGATGTTTATCAGCGCTTTTTTCTTCACGATCGTCTCCTTTCTGCAAGCATGTCGACAAGCAGTGCCCATCGGGCGACCTGCTGCCTGTGCTCCGTTGGATAGAAATACATGAGCTCCTCGTTGTGGTAGAGCTCGAACTCCTGGCTGCAGGAGAATGCCAGGGCTGGCAGGTCCTCCATATTGATTGAGAAATCCATGGATTGCGACTTGTACGAGAAACCTTTAGGGGTGAGTGTGCAGACACCTCTCTCCCATCTGATTGGGCCTCCGTTCGCTCCATGGATCTTTGTCTTGACGTTCGCCTTGAGCGAGAAGCTGTCCAGAGTCGATTCCTCCAGACGCTTGATTTCATCATAGTACTCGGGTATGGTCCGAATACGTCCCTGGAACCTGTATTTGTCGTCCAGAATGTATTCGGAGCCGCAGGATGTGCATGTCAGCTTGTTGCCCTTGCCGACAGTCGTGTAGAGGCTGCCGCAGTCAGCGCAGCGATAGAGAAGGCCCTCGAGTCCCTTGGCTTTTGTCTTCTGTCTGAACTGGATCGAGGGCTCGTTCCTGAATGCATTGTTTGCCAGGGTCTCGGAGATCAGATTGTCGAGCTCGCTGTCTGTCATGGTCTTGATATCATCCGTTGTCAGGATGCGTTTGACTGTGACGTCAATATCCGACATGAAGCGCTTTGGGCGCCATTTCGGGTTTGAGAGGTAGGCTCCTGAGATCTGCACAAGGACAAGGCTGATATTGAGCTTCCTGTAGAAGGCGCCACCCTTTATGATCGGGTTGGTACGGCCATCGGCGGAAAGCCGCCCTTCAGGGAAGATTACCACTGGATAACCCTTTCTGATGGTCCGAAATACAGCTAAAGCTGAAGAAACTTCGCGCACGAACAGCTTCTTGGGTATCATTCCGGCTGCTTTGGAAAGGGACTTTAGGATCGGGCGGGTGCAGTACAGCTCGTTGACCATGTATGCAGGGTTCTTCGGGTGGTTCATCTGCGATATATAGTGGAAGTCAAAGAAGGATTCGTGGTTGCACAACACTATATATGGAGGCTCTATGCCTGCCATCAGCTCGTCGTGGATGGTTGCCTTCTGCTTTCTCCCGTGCCAAAGATTGGTTATTGCAAAGAGAAGGTAGTATGCCATTGAGTCGGGGGTGCCGTGCTTGTCCCTGAACACGAAGCGCTTGATGAAGAACACTATGATGCCTATCAGAATCAGAGCCAACAGGACGATGATCAGGACCAGAAGCCAGAAGGGAAGGTCGTAGACGATGAAGGCCTTTCCCGCGGCTCCCATCAGATTCGACACGACTATGGACGGGATGACACCTGTGGCTACGGTGAAAAGGTATTTCCTGTAGCGCAGGTTGGTGCTGCTGCCGTAGTAGCATATGGCCCCGAAGGGGATCATCGGCATGAAGAAAAGAAGGTACAGGAAGAACACGGTGGTTCGGTCCTTGATGTTCTCAGAGAGACGGTCGATGGTTTTGCGCCGCTTCTCGAAGGCCTCGTTTCTGACATGCAGTATGCGCACAAGTATGAATATTATGGTGGCACCCAGACAGACTCCAAGGTCGCAGAGCGCAATTGCTATGGGGAAGGGATAGCTCAAGCCGCTTGAGATCTGGATGAACTCAGCAGGGATGAAGATGACCACCATCTGCAGAGCCTCGACGAGAATTACAGCCAGGAATCCCAGAACCCCTTTCTGCCTCAAAAGCTCCGTTGCCCCATCGACATCGTTTTTCACCTCGAGAGTTATGAAAGGAATGAGAATATCCATCAGAAATAATGCGAATATTAAAATGACTGCAAGTAGCAGCAAAAGAACAGGGATTCTTCCCAGTCTTCTAGTCCCAACCGTTTTTGACATAGTTATCCCAATAGGTGTTTATAATGCATGCAATGGCGGAAAGCAAGCAAAAACGGTCTGAAACGGGCATTTGTGAAGAAACATGTAGCCTTTGTGAAGAAATCTGTTGTCTGAGGCCATCGTTATTGAAGGTCTGGAGAATCGGGATTACCTTCCAAGCATACGGAGGGACAGCCCATGAAGACAAAGAGATTTTTCACCATTCTAAGCTTGCTGGTGGCAGCTATATTCGCAACTTTCGCAGGTGGAAGCACCGAGGTCACCACAACAAGCAGCACAACAAAGACAACAACCACAGTTACAAGCAGCGCATCGGGCATCATGAATGCCGATGACGAGTTCTCCAGCAGAGACATGGAGCAGACAGCGGATCTTTCAGATGCCACATACCTGAAACTTGAGAGCGGAGAGGACATCACAATCACGGCAGCCGGCGTCTACGTCATAAGCGGAAGCGCAAAGGAATCCACGATTATCGTTGAGGCAGGCGATGAGGACAAGGTCCAGTTGGTCCTTGACGGGGTGACGATCACCAACACAAGCACACCTTGCATCTACGTGAAGAATGCAGACAAGGTATTCGTCACCACAACCGACTCCACGAACAAGTTGACGGTATCTGGAACCTTCGCTGCAGACGGCGACACCAACACCGATGCTGTCATCTTCTCGAAGGACGACCTGGTGCTCAACGGAGTCGGAACGCTTACAATCAGCTCCACCGACAACGGAATCACCAGCAAGGACGATCTTAAGATCACCGGAGGCACAATCAGCATCAGCTGCACATCCGATGCAATCGAGGCCAACGACTCCATCAGGATCGCAGGCGGCGACATCACCATCAAGAGCAAGAAGGACGGACTCCATGCCGAATATGACGAGGATACAAGCGTAGGCTACATCTACATCTGCGGCGGAACTCTGAACATCACAGCTTCTGACGATGCCATCCACGCCACAACGATAGTCCAGATTGACGATGGGACGCTGAATCTTTCAGCAAGAGAGGGCATTGAGGGCACTTATGTGCAGATCAACGGTGGTACAATCACCATCAGTGCATCAGACGACGCCATCAATGCAGGACAGAAGTCAAAGTCCTACACGGCAACCATCGAGATCACTGGCGGCTACATCACCATCAAGATGGGCTCAGGCGACACCGATGCGGTTGATTCCAATGGCAACCTCTATGTAAATGGAGGAACCTTGGACATCACAGCCAATTCACCGTTCGACTACGACGGAACAGCCAAGTACACAGGCGGAACGATCATCGTCAACGGCCAGACTGTCAACACCATCACCAACCAGATGATGGGCGGTGCAGGCGGATTCGG
>DMOO01000089.1 GCA_003456855.1 Sphaerochaeta sp. | reverse complement strand
AGGTATTGACCAGAGGATAATCGATCGCTATGTCGATGACGAGATTTGTATAGGGGATTACGTTATTTCCTCAGGGGAAGTAGCCACCCTGGTGATAATCGATGCCGTCTATAGGCTGATAGATGGGGTTATCACGGATTCCTCTCTAGAAGAGGAGAGCTTCACCGGTCCGCTGCTGGAATACCCACAGTACACCAGACCGGAGACCTATTGCGGAATGTCGGTTCCTGATATATTATTGTCAGGCCATCATGCCAATATAGAGAAGTGGAGGCTGCAAAAGAGGCTTGAGAAGACTTTGTCCAACAGGCCCGAATTGCTGGAGAACGCTTCGCTTGACGCAGCGACCAGCAAACTGCTGGAAAAAATACTGGCAGAAAAAGAATTTAATTGACCAAGGGGTTAAAAAATGGACTTGATTAAGGCTATTGAACAGGAACAGATGAAGCAGGATGCCGAGAACTTCCACATTGGTGATACCGTTAAGGTTTACTTCAAGATCGTTGAGGGCACCACAGAGAGAGTTCAGGTTTACGAAGGTGTTGTCATTGCCAAGAACAACAGCGGTATCAGAAGAACATTCGTTGTCAGAAAGATCTCTTACGGCGTTGGTGTCGAGAGAATCTTCCCGCTGCACTCACCGAGAGTAGAGAAGGTCGAGGTCATCAGACGCGGCCGTGTCAGAAGAGCAAAGCTCTACTACCTCAGAGGCAAGGTCGGAAAGGCAGCCAAGGTTCCAGAGCAGATTCGCGGACACAAGGGCATCTGAGTTTTATTTTAATGATAAATGGGACTGCTGCGGCAGTCCCGTTTCATATCCGGAGGAGCCATGGGCACAAAGGAGAAGGGTGCAAGATGCGAGGATAAAGTCGCCTCTTACCTTGTGGAGAACGGGCATGAGATCATCGCCCGGAACTACAGGTGTCCCTATGGAGAGATTGATATTCTCTCCCTGTGCTCTGGTGTGCTCTGCGTTGTCGAGGTCAAGAGCCTGACACGCAGATGGGACGCCTCAGACGTCCAGTTCATGGTCAATCCGGCAAAGCGAATGAGGCTGAGAAAGACGCTCTCCGCCTTCCTTTCAGAACAGGGGAAAGAGAGTGTCAGATTCAATTCCATACGCTTTGATGTTGCCACAGTAACTTGTGGCAGTGTATCGTATTACATTGGAGAATACTGATGAGCAGAGACAACAGGAGAAGGAAGGGCCAGCAGGGCCAGAAGCAGCAGGCTCAGCCTGTGAGTCACCACATCCAGTTCGATGAAGTTGAAGTGCCTCAGATCCATGAGCCGAACCCGGTATGCGCAATCTGCGGAAAGCCGATCGAGCTCATCGCAGAGGCCATCAGCGAACCGAACGGAGGCTACAGCCACTTCGACTGTGTCATTGCGAAACTCAAGGAGCAGGAGCACGTGACCGAGGACGAGAAGCTTTCATACGTAGGTCACGGCAACTTCGCGGTTTTCACCAAGGACGAGGAAGGTCATCTTGTCATCAAGACAAGGATTCCGTACGAGTCCAAGGAGAGCTACGACAGCATGAAGAAGTTCGTGGAAGGAGTTAAGGAATGAACAAGAGATATGCAATGTTCCCTGGAACCTTCGACCCACCGACACTTGGTCACGTCGACATAATCAAGAGAAGTGCAGAGATGTACGAGAAGGTCTATGTCGTGGTTGCTGACAACATCAACAAGAAGACGATGTTCTCAGCCCAGGAGAGGCTGGAGATGATAGAGGAGATCTTCAAGGATTCCACTAACATCAAGGTCTGCATCTGGGACGGATTGGTGGTGGACTTCGCCAAGGCCAATGACATCGGCGTGATTGTCAGAGGCGTCAGGGCGCTGAACGACTTCAGCTACGAGTTCGAGCTTGCATCGCTCTACAAGCAGATGTGCCCGGGAATCGAGGTTGTTCTGCTGCCTACAAGCCTTAAGTTCGCGCTTCTGAGAAGCTCAGGAATCAGAGAGATGGTCGCTTTTGGGGCGGACATCTCAAAATTGGTGCCTGAATTGGTCGTTCAGAGGGTCAATGCAAAGATAAAGTGTTGACTTAACTAGCTTTTTTTTATATTCTCACAATGTTCGTTTAATAATATAGTAGAAACAGAGGTAATCTTATGGCAACACCAAAATATAAGACATCCAAGGCTAAGGCCGCAACACGCAAGGCTTCTAACATGAGGCTCCAGGCACCTACACTGTGCAAGTGCACAAAGTGTGGTCAGCTTATTCTTCCTCATCGCGTATGCCCACAGTGTGGTTATTACAAGGGCGTCCAGGTCGTAAACCCAGAGGAGTGATTAAATGAGCAACAACGAAGTTTTTGAGAAAGTAAAGGCTATTATCGCTGACAAGCTTGCTGTCGATGAGGATTCAATCACAAGAGATTCTTCTTTTGTCAATGATCTCAAGGCTGACAGCATGGATATCCTTGATCTGGTTAGCGGGTTCGAGGAAGAGTTCGACATCACAATCCCAGACGACAAGGGTAGAGCCTTTGAGACCGTCGGAGAGGCTGTTGACTATCTGGCAACACTCATTTAATCGATGTCAGATAAAAGAATGAAGAAAGCTCCCTTACTTTCTGAGGACAGAAAGCGGGAGCTTTTGTTTTTTACAACAAGAAACGGTCTGTCATTCAATGACCTGA
Source organism: Sphaerochaeta sp. (assembly GCA_003456855.1). Lineage (GTDB taxonomy): Bacteria > Spirochaetota > Spirochaetia > Sphaerochaetales > Sphaerochaetaceae > UBA9732. The sequence continues at coordinate 66 of DMOO01000089.1, read as the reverse complement.
CCTTACTCGAGAACGCCTTCACCCATTCATCTTATGCAAACGAGGCCCGCGGCATGGAGGTCAAGG
>DMOO01000063.1 GCA_003456855.1 Sphaerochaeta sp. | reverse complement strand
GTTGAAGCTGTTCACTTTCACAACATCAAAGATTTCGCCGTTCACCTGAAGCACAACCTGGATATCCTTGGCCTGAGCCTTGGAACAACCGGTCACTGCCATGAAGAGGACAATCAACACGGCAACAGCAACAAAACCCTTTTTCATACCTTCCTCCAATCTCTATCTGAAATCACTTGTTAACAACATCATAGGCGGCGCTTGCAAGCACATCCTGGCTCTTGAATCCATCCAGCTCCAAGCCCCTTGGATCCACACCCAGAATCTTTGCTGCATGGACGCAGGCTGCAAGGAAGGAACCCTCAGGAGAAGGATGTCTTCCATCTGGATTGTACAGTTCGATCTCTGGATGCTCCGTGTAAACCTTCAGGAAGGCCTTGCCAACAGGACAGACCGTAAGGTCCAGCTCGTTTGCCACAGTCGTGTAGGACTCGTAGAGCTTCGCCTCCATCTGCGGGACATCCAAGCCTACAATTGTTGCTCCTGCAGGGAAACCCCATGTCTCGTAGAGATAGATCCTGCAGTTCTTCTGTGTCTTCCTGATAAGGGATACCAGGGACTGAACGCCCTCTCTGAACTTGTCGACGTTGGTGATAGGCCTTGTGCTCTGCTCCTGGAGAACTATGACATCATAGTCATCATTGGTTTCCAGGGCCCAATGCACCAAGGCACCCACCTTGTCATTCGGGTCCGCGAACCTCTCAAGATTGTAGGCGCCGACAGTGATTCTCTGAGTGCTCACATTCAAGCCGGCCTTTGATGCCAGTTCGTAGACGATCTTCTCCATGTCGCTGTAATAGGTGAAGCTATTACCGATGAACAATACCTTGGTCAAATCCCACATGATCACCTTCCCTCCGCTGAGATGCCAGTAGAGCCCTCCATCGGAAGGCTTCTCCTCAGCGTAGATGTATACATCCTGCCCCTCAGGAGCAGATATTGGACTATATGAACAGACTGCCGTCCTGGAGCTGAAGCTGTTGCTTCCTATGCTCTTCACCGACTTGGGCAGCACAACCGACTCGAGGTAATAGCATTCTGGGAACATGTTGTCTCCGATGGCCGTAATCCCCTCAGGAAGCTCAATCGACTTGATCCTTCCTGAGACGCTGTACCATGGGGCATCCTTCTCCGATTCAAAGCCTGAGATCTCCCCTGAGCCCTCAAAGCGCAGAACATAGCCGTAGTTCCCGTCGTCAACCAAAGTCGCCTTCAGAGGGTACGGATTTCCAGCCACCTCGAACACATTTGAGTCAGACCTCTTTGAACAGGAGACCATAAGCAAGGCTGCACAGCATGCAAAAAGCAAAAGAGCAATAAGAGAAAAGCGTTTCATTCATACCTCTACCAACTAGAATACCACATTCATTTACCAATATGCACGACAAATGCACACTTGACCGTTGCCGAAACTGAATTGATACTTAATTCGGAGGGAGAAACAATGAAACTCGCAGTATTGGCAACAGGAAACATCGCGAATAAGGTCACCCAGACCCTGGTACAGATCAAGGAGCTGGAGTGCTACGCTGTGGCATCCAGAGAGCTCTCGAAGGCACAGCAGTTCAAGGAGAGGTTCGGCTTCAAGAAGGCCTACGGATCCTATGAGGAGATGGTCTGTGACCCAGAGGTTGAACTGGTCTACATAACCAGTCCCCACTCCCACCACTTCGAGCACATGAAGCTCTGCATAGAGCATGGGAAGAACGTCATCTGCGAGAAGGCCTTCACCGTGAACGCAGCTCAGGCAAGGGAGATAAAGAGCCTTGCACAGGAGCACAAGGTCTTCGTCACAGAGGCCATCTGGACAAGGTACATGCCATCTAGAAGCATCATCAACAAAGTCCTAAGCGATGGTCTGATTGGTGATGTTAAGGCCATAACTGCAAACCTCTGCTACAATGTATGCCATCGAAATAGAGTCAGTAATCCGACCTTGGCCGGTGGCGCCCTGCTGGACGTGGGCGTCTACTGCATCAACTTCGCCCTTATGCATCTCGGCTCAGACATAAGGGAGATCCACTCGACCTGGCAGAAGATAGACACAGGTGTTGACGGCATGAACACCATCTCGATCCAGTACAACGATGGAAGGCTTGCAAACCTCACCTCTGCCATCACAGCCAAGTCAGACAGGCAGGGAATCGTCTATGGGACCAAGGGCTACATGGTGATCACTAACATCAACAATCCAAGCCTGATCAGAGTCTTCGACTACGATGACAAGCTGATCAAGAGCGTTGAAGTGCCACCTCAGATCTCAGGCTATGAGTACGAGTTCATCGAGAGCGTAAAAGCAATCGGGGAAGGTCGCATCGAAAGCTGGTCAATGCCTCTTACAGACAGCATCGAGGTCATGACGATAATGGATCAGATAAGGGCCCAGTGGGGACTCAGATACCCGATGGAGTGATCAGACAAGGAACTTCTCCCTGAGTCTTGCCCTCTTCTCCTCTGTTACACCAAGTCCTTCACGGGCAAAGTTGTCAAAGTCTCCGTAGAGCTTCTTGATTGTGGAATCCAGGGAATTGAGGTACTCCGCCCTTGCGCTGTACAGATTGGAGAGCGACTCCCTCAGAGCCTCTGAGTGGACGCGCATCTTCCTCTCCACCTCGGCGACTATCCTCTCGCACTCGTCCTTGAGGTATAGATTGGTCAGAAGGTAGTCCTCCATGATGGAATCCTCATCAACACCGAGAAGCCTCTCGACTATCACCGAACCGAAACCTGCCCTGTCCTTGCCTGCCGAGCAATGCCAGAGGACCGCCCTGCTGTGGTCCTCAAGAAGGATGTCGATGAATCTTGCATACTGCTTTCTGGAGAACTCGTTGGTGGCGAACTGGTCGTAGAGACCCATCATGTACCTCATGGACTTGTTGGGAGCGAAGGCCAGCTCCTTGATCATATCCGTGGAGCTGTTCTTCTCCTGGGTCACACCGGGGGCCAGCTGTTCGACTATGGGAAGATGGACATTCAGAACCCCATCGACCTCAGGATCCGGGTCCTCCTCCCTCTCCAGAGCATTTCTGAAATCAAGAACCACTTCGACCTTCTCAGAGAGCTTTCTCCTGTCGGCATCGTCCGCATAGCAGAGCTGGGCGCTTCTGAGAAGCATACCCTCTCTGATCGTCCTGCCGTCCATGGTTCTCATTCCACCAAGGTCTCTGGTGTTCACTAGGTTGTTGAAGATGATTCTCTGGCTTGTCATGCCAAAAGTGTCCATGTTTCAAAACCACTTTGTCAATGTACATTTTCAATAATTTGACAATGGCGTGCGCAACGTGCGAGAATACCAAGGATGCGCCAGCATCATCGGGAGACCAAGGAGAAGAATATGGAACTCAAGAACGGACAGAACATCCACGGATTCGTAGTAAAGCGTGTTCGCAGGAGCGATGAGCTCAAGGGCACGATGTATGAGCTCGAGCACACCAGAACAGGTGCCCAGCTTGCTTGGCTGGACAACAAAGAGAAGAACAAGCTCTTCTGCATATCCTTCAAGACAACACCTGAGGACAGCACAGGAGTCTTCCACATAATCGAGCATACAGTCCTCTGCGGATCTGACAAATACCCGGTAAAGGAGCCGTTTCTGGA